>JAHZKN010000292.1 GCA_022600335.1 Alphaproteobacteria bacterium | reverse complement strand
TTCACAACATCAACGTTGCAGCAAGATGCGTCGCGCAAGCTCGGTTTTTCTGCCAAGAAAACAATGCAAGTCGCTCAGCGCCTTTATGAGGGTGTGGATATTGGTGGTGAGACTGTTGGCCTGATTACCTATATGCGTACCGACGGCGTGCAAATTGTACCCGAGGCCGTGGCAACCATTCGCAACCAAGTCTCTGCAGACTATGGCGCCAGGTATACACCGGGGGCGCCACGCATCTATAAGTCAAAAGCCAAAAATGCACAGGAAGCGCACGAAGCCATCCGCCCTACCGACATTATCCGTCGACCAAAAGATATGAGTCGCATCCTAGAGACCGACCAAGCACGTCTCTATGAATTGATTTGGCAGCGTACGGTTGCCAGCCAAATGGCTTCCGCGGAAATTGCTCAAACCCGAGCAGACATTTCCGTCGCCGGTCGTGATGGCAAAAACTACACCGTCCGCGCTACAGGCTCTGTCGTCGTCTTTGATGGCTTCTTGAAAGCGTATGATGAAGGTCGCGACGAGCGGCAAAAAGCTGCAAAAGGAAAAGATGATTTATCGGACGCTGACGATGCCTCACGTCGTCTCCCTGCATTAAAAGAGGGAGATGCACTGAACGACAATGGCATCGATACCAACCAGCACTTTACGCAGCCACCGCCGCGCTTCACTGAAGCCACGTTGGTTAAGCGCATGGAAGAGCTTGGCATTGGTCGCCCGTCCACCTACGCCTCAACGTTGGCCGTCCTGCAAGACCGAGACTATATGCGCACAGACCGCAAGCGCTTGATCCCGGAAGACAAAGGACGATTGGTCATTGCGTTCCTGGAAAGTTTCTTCCAGCGCTATGTCGAGTTTGATTTTACCGCCAATCTAGAACAGCAGCTGGATATCAGTTCCGATGGCTCATTGGAATGGAAAGACGTGTTGCGGGATTTCTGGCGCGATTTCACCGCCGCCATTGGCGAAATCAAAGACCTTCGGGTCAGTGAGGTCCTCGATGCCTTAAACGAGATGCTCGGTCCACATATTTTTCCACCGCGCGAAGGCGTAGAAGATCCACGCAAGTGTCCGTCCTGCGATAGCGGCCGGCTCAGTCTAAAAATTTCGGGCAAATACGGCGCGTTCATTGGTTGCGAAAATTATCCGGACTGCAACTATACACGACAGCTGGCGAGCGACAGCGGCGGAGACCCAGCACTTGCCGAGGGTAAAGAGCTTGGGGTTGATCCTGAGACAGGCCTGCCCGTCACACTACGCACCGGTCGCTTCGGCCCATACGTCCAGCTTGGCGAAGGCAGCAAAGACGAAAAACCAAAACGCTCATCGATTCCAAATGGTATTGATGCAGGATCCGTCGACTTTGATTATGCTCTCAAACTTCTGTCGTTACCGCGCGACGTCGGCGCGCATCCGGAAGATGGCAAAATGATTACGGCAGGACTCGGCCGCTACGGTCCGTTCGTCCTACACGATGGCACTTACGCCAATGTTGAAAACATTGAGGAAGTTTTTTCCGTCGGCATCAACCGCGCGGTGACCCTGATCGCCGAAAAGAAAGCCGGCAAAGGTCGGCGCTTTGGTCGAGCAGCGGCCAAAAAAGTCATCAAGGAACTCGGTGAGCACCCAACAGAGGGCGGCAAGATCGAGGTGTTGGACGGTCGCTACGGACCCTACGTCACCCATAACAAAATCAACGCCACGGTTCCGAAAAGCTCTGACCCCGCAAGCCTAAGCGTCGATGAAGCCGTGCACCTTCTGGCAGAGCGGGCTGCAAAGGTCAAAGCGAAGAAGCCAGCAAAGAAAGCAACGAAGAAAAAGGCTCCTGCAAAAAAGAAAGCAGCGTCTAAGAGCAAAGCTAAGTCTGCAGCAAAGAAAGCGCCGACAAAAAAAGCCAAAGCTAAAGCAAAAACAACGGCAAAATCAAAAGCAGTGAAAGCCAAGACTGCAACTTAATCGAGGCAGGCGTGGCAAAGAAAAAAAAGACAGCGCGCGCAGTAGCGAACGGCACGCTGCCGTCAAAGTCGGACATTCTTGCCTACATCGAATCGTGCACGCAGAAAGTGTCGAAGCGCGACATTGCGCGTCATTTTAACATTCGTGGTGATGCCCGGCGCGGCCTCAAAGGTCTTCTCGCAGAATTAGCGGACGAGGGGCTTCTGGCAGGTAACAAAAAAGAGCTACGGCGCAAAGGCGCGCTGGCACCTGTTGCTGTTCTAAATATCGTCCAGCTTGACAGTGACGGGGACCTCATTGGCGAACCCGCCGTGTGGGATGAAGCTGAGGGCCCAAAGCCGCATGTTCGCATGGTGCTGAACAAAAAAGACAGACACGCCATTACCATTGGCCTTGGCGACCGAGTACTCGCCCGGGTATTCAAACAACCTGACGAAGGCAAAAGCGACGCGACCTCCGAGCGTATTGCCTATCAAGCAACGCCCATTCGACGCCTTCCGCGCACGCAGCGACGCCTACTTGGTATTTTTCGCGCTGCTTCACGCGGTGGCGGGATGATCGAACCCGTAGATCGCAAGCAACTCAAAACCTGGCGCATTTCCGACGGCAATCAGAACGGTGCCAAGGACGGTGACCTGGTACGGTTTGAATTGGCGCGTAGCGCTCGCCACCGCATATCTGAAGCGCGCATTGTGGAAGCTCTCGGCAACCCAGACGCGCAACAGCAGACATCGCTGATTGCTGTGCATGCGCACGGACTTCCGGACACCTTTCCAGAAGCTGTACTCGAAGAGGTGCCGAAGCTCAAAGCGCCAACGCTGTCTGGTCGCGATGACCTGCGTGATGTCCCCCTCATCACCATTGATCCCCAAGATGCGCGTGATCATGATGACGCTGTCTTTGCTGTGGCTGATGACAACGCAAAAAACGCTGGGGGCTTTGTTGTCATCGTCGCCATTGCCGATGTCGCACACTATGTCCGTCCAGGCTCCAAGTTAGACCGCGAAGCACGGCTGCGGGCCAACTCGGCTTACTTTCCAGACCGCGTGGTGCCGATGCTGCCCGAACGCATTTCCAATGATCTGTGTTCTTTGCGTGCCCAAGAAGACCGCCCGTGTTTGGCTGTGCGCATGGTGTTTAACGCCAACGGTGAAAAAATTTCGCATGCCTTTCAGCGCGCGATGATGCGCTCGCACGCCAAACTTAGTTACGAACAGGCGCAGGCGGCGTTTGATGGCAAGCCCGCATCGGAACATGCAGCCCTTGCGGACGATATTCTGAAACCGCTTTTGTCGGCCTACAAAGTCGTGCTCA
>JAHZKN010000291.1 GCA_022600335.1 Alphaproteobacteria bacterium | reverse complement strand
TGCCCGCGTGCGCTTCAGAGCGCGTGAAGCCATCATCACCTACCTGGATTGCGCCATTGACGAAAGCAGTGGCGCTGCCAAATCATGTCATTGCCGTCGTGCCAACAAAGCCACTGACATCATCGTCGATGCAACTGCAGATGCTTGACGCGAATGTTCGTTGCTGGCCCTTAGCGAATGGTCTCCGCGCAAAGTTCGACGTTCGCTCCGGGCAGAGTACCAGACATGTGCAGCCCGAACCATTTGCAAGCGGCTTCCGCCCAACTGGTCACTGTTTCAGTCGTAACGTTTAATTGGGGGAGCTCATTTTTCGAAAGTTTGGCGGAGGGAGTGGGATTCGAACCCACGAGACGGTTCCCCGCCTACACGCGTTCCAGGCGTGCGCCTTCAACCACTCGGCCATCCCTCCGCTCGCGCTTTTGAAAGCGCGCCGCACTATAGCGGGATGGGCTGGGGTCGCAAGCGGCGTATTGGCTCCATCAACTCGGCGCAGCAAATTTTATGATCAAGTCCGTCAAACGGCTGGGTTTGTCGAGTGACAGAAAGTGTCCGCCACCTGTGATGCGCTTTGATCTCACACCAGGAATGCGTTTCGTTGTCTCCTTGCGTTCCGCTTCTGGGGCCCAGTCCTGATCGCCGTAGACAAGCAGAACTGGTGTGCTGATTTTTGCATACTGTTGGCGCGCAGTTGGCCAGTGGTGCTCATGGCGCAACAAATTGATGAAGCCCTGATAGTGACCAGGGCGATTTCCAACGCCCGAAAACTCGTTATAGAGCGCGTCTGATAGCGAGCTTGGAACTGCCACGCCGCCTTCAAACAACTTGCGCTCTACGAACGGGTTGCGCAGGCGCATGAAGGCCTCGCCAACGAAGGGAATATCGGTTGCTGTAAACATGATCTTTGCAAACAGCGAACTTCCCTTCAGACCGGCCTGATAGCTTGTCGGATAGTCATAGGGGTTGATGGCGACGACCCGGTTAATGTGTGGGTTTTGGCGTGCTGCCAACTCCAGAGCTATCGTTCCACCAATGGATATGCCGGCGAGCGTCGCGTTTTGGACGCCGATTTCTTCCAGAAATTTTTCAACCCAGGCATAGAAATCGTCTGGATGATAGCGTGCATTGGGAATGTCCGACCAGCCGTGGCCTGGGTAGTCCGGGGCGTAGACTGTGAACCGTTTTGCAAGGTCCGGGATCATCTTGTGGTAGATGTCGAGTTGTGTGCGTAGTGTGTGAAGCAACACAAGATCAGGGCCAGTGCCTGCTTTCACATAGCGAACCCTGATGCCATTTAATTTGGCGTAGTAGACGGACGATTCTTTGCTCCAACTCAGAGACGTTGGTTCTTTCGGCGTGCTGCGCAGTGCTTCAACGCCAAATGACATCAGCCAGACTAAGATGCCAACGCTGACAAAAATGGTGATGCCACGAATAAGCGAGTGCATGACAGCCTGCCAAGAAATTGATTAGTCCGAAATTGACAAAGCGCAGGTGGCGCCAAAGCAGGGCAAATAAAGTTGGAACCACAATCCCACTCTGGTTGCTCATTTTAGCGCGAAATCCATCGGAAAACCAGTGCTCACTTTTCGGGTCGCACTCCACAGGTGCTTCCAATCACGAACGTTGGCAACGTAGAATAGTCATCGGTATTGGCCATGGGCCTTGCCGCCAGCACAATTTTTCGGCTAGGTGAGGCGCGACGGAAACCTACAGACTCAAAGACGTGGACCAGACCAAATGAGTGTTCTCCGATTTGTTGCAACATTGTGTTTGTTGATTGCTTTGATTGCTCTGGTCGCCGATTTCACGCCGACAGTTGCTGGTGCGCGCTCGTTCTCGCTGTCATCGATTGAAGACCATTGGAAGCAGGTTGCGCCGGCGACCTTTCAATCCATGGAAGAGTCTGTCACCGGCGGGCGCGCGGGTTGGGTTTGGACATTTATCGTTGGACCATTGGTGGCGGTACCGACAGCCATTATGTTTGCAATTTTGGCCGGACTTGCCGGCTACATCGGTCGTCGTCGGACGCGGGTGAAGATCTACTCTAACTAGATTGAGGATGACCTAATTGACAGCACCTGCGCGCAGACCAAACGGATCCTGTGCTGCAATATCTGCTGCGATGCCAATGAGAAGCAAAGCTGCAAGCGTGGCAACCATCCCTAACATCACGGTGCGGTGGCGATCATTGAGTTCCGCAATTTGATCGTCATTGACTGTATCATCCACTTGAGCTTGATCACCGGTTTGAGCGCGGGCGCGGATCCCTAAAAACTTCGCGCGTGCGGATCGACGCACACTGCCGCGATCGATGAGCGGCAACCGTGCCCTGTCGGCAATATGCTTGGCGATAACAGGATAGGGAAATGTTGGGTCGACATTGGCTTCACTGACGTAGCCAAGTTTGATTTTATCGCCGTCTTTCTTGATGACTTGAGCGCCTTTCAGGAGCACAGGCGCAAGACTGCCGCCATACACTTCGCGACGCGTTTCGACACTTTGGACTTCATCGTAGTCGAGTTTATGCGTGCGATAGCGCAGCATAGGTGTTGGGCCGCGCCCTGAGGGCAATGTCATTTTTGCAGCGTTTGGGCCAAGCACGACGCGGGTTCTGAGCGACATCATCAGCTCAACCAAAAGAAAAAACATGACCAGTGCAAAACAGACGGCGAATACGGTCAGTCCCACCGTGTCAATCCATAGCCCATGCGTGAGGCGGCTAACAATCATCGCAGGGAGGCTTGCAAAAAACGGTAGCAAAATGAGAAACGCGAATGAGAAAAACGTTTTGCGTCCGCCACCTGCTTCATAAACAATCTTGGGGGGCGCTTTTCCTTGAGCCATTGCCTCGGCGGATGCCACGGGTTCGACAATGTCGGATGCAGGCATGTCGTTGGATCCTTACGTTTTCTGTCCCCGTTTGGGGGCCTCAACCCACTTGGCCGGGAGGCGAGAGTTGAAACTGTGAGCGACCTGGCTGAGTATAGCAAAAAGCAAACGCCTCAACCAAGGTCACTGAGATGTTGATTTCCCGCCACAAAACGACAATGCCGGACCAAGCATCTGCACTCAAGGGGCGCAGCGAAGCTATTGCAACAGCTGACAGCCACTTCATTTTATCGCGCCCGCTCAAGGGCCCGTATCCCGAAACCAGCCAAAAGGCGCTGTTTGGTATGGGTTGTTTTTGGGGTGCAGAACGCAAATTCTGGGAATTGGGCGATGGCATTTGGATCACGGCAGTGGGCTATGCCGCGGGTCTAACGCCCAATCCGACTTACGGGGAAGTGTGCACGGGCAAAACGGGCCACAACGAAGTTGTGCTGGTCGTCTATGATCCGGCGATTGTGCCCTATGAGAAGCTCCTCAAGACCTTTTGGGAAAGTCATGATCCAACCCAGGGCCTGCGACAAGGCAATGACGTTGGCACTCAGTATCGCTCTGGCATTTATTGCTTTACTGATGCGCAGCGTGCTGAGGCAGACGCATCGCGTGCGGCGTATCAAGCCGAGCTGGATGCAGCAGGGCTCGGCGCTATCACGACAGAGATTTTACCGGCGCCGGAGTTCTACTTTGCAGAAGCCGATCACCAACAATATTTGGCGAAGGTGCCACATGGATATTGCGGACTTGGGGGTACGGGTGTGAGTTGCCCGGTTTGAGGTTCATTTCTGAACTAAACCTACGCGACTCATTTTGGACATCAAATAATTGCCGTTTTCGCGCTGACGTGTTGTGTGAACGTGTGAACAAGGTGGGATTTAAGGACAATGCCGGGCGTTATGGAATTTATAGAGAGTTATCGCAGTTATTTTGACGCCGCCCAAGCGGTGAGCGCTGTCATCAGCATCATTGGTTGGTGCCTTGGTGGTGTCCTTCTATGGATTGCTTGGCGGCGCAATGCAGTGCGTTCTGTCACGCTTGGGCCGTTTGGATTTGAAATTCAGGATGCTGTCACCGCCACCGCAACGGCAGCACGCGATTGGCAGACCAAGTCCCCAATGCAGAAGATTGATATGGGCAGGATCAAAGCAACGGTTCAGCGTGCCTTTCAGCCCGGTGTCGTCGAGCAGATGGTAGGAAAATCGGTGCTGTGGGTGGATGACAATCCTGACAACAACAAGCTCGCCATGCGCGCCCTGAGCAAACTGCGACTCGACCTTGTGCAGGAGACGAGTACGGAGGCCGGGCTTGCCGCCATGCAACGGCGCCATTTTGACTTGGTGATTTCGGATATGGGCCGCGCCGGCAACATGCAGGCGGGATATGAATTGCTCCAAGCCATTCGTGCAAAAGGTAATCCGGTGCCATTTTTTATCTTCGCCGGTTCAGATACAGCCGAGTTTCGCCAAGAAGCTGCTGCGCGCGGTGCGCAACTTTCAACAAATGACATGCTTGAGCTGATTGACAATGTGATTGATCAGCTCGGGGTTTGAGCTGACGCGCCCGGAGCGTGCCGCGCGGCGGTGGTTAACAGCGGTGTTACCATGCTCAGTTCATAAAATTTGAATAGTGCTATTTTGAATGTCTTAGAGAATTTAAGGCAACACACAGAGATCTGTGGTCTCCGGGGTTTTGTGTTGTGGCGCGTTTGCTTTCCAAAATAACCAATGATTTCGATCTAGGTTCAAAACGGTTGCGCTCTAACCAGAGCGGAGCAACAGCGATCTTGTTTGCGCTGGTGCTCATGGTTTTGTTTTGCAGCATCGGACTGGCAGTCGA
>JAHZKN010000290.1 GCA_022600335.1 Alphaproteobacteria bacterium | reverse complement strand
CGAAACGCCGTCAACCGGCCTCGGAACGCTCATGGATGACGTGGGCATGTTACCGCGATGCGCTGTGGCCGATCTCAACTCACCGCTGCAACGGACAACCTTAACGCGACGCCTTTTTCTGCCAGCCCCCATTTTCGCCCTGCTGCCAGTACGTTGCGGTGCAGCCAGCATCCGTAGCGGCCCGCCACGCCTCGCGTGCCTGTTGCACGGCATCGGTATCGCGCCCATCAAACATATGGACGACGCGAATATAGCCATCGTACCCACTGATGGTTGCGCCATCGACAAGAAACCGCACACCAGCCTCATTGGGATTGTCATCTTCGGTGGTGAGATAAACGGGCTGAGTTTCGGCGTCACCATCCGCTTTTGTCCCGTGCGGCAGAAAACTGTCGTCACGATATGTCCAAAGCGCGTTATCCAACGCTTCAAGTCGCCGCGCGTTACCGGATTGGATCACGGCACGCCAGCCGCGCTCCAGCGTTTTTTCCACCAAGCTTGGCAAAACTTGCTCAAGCGGCTGGCGATCGAGTTGATAAAACAGAACTTCAGAACCTTCAGCCATCACGAACCCGGTTTTTCAAACAGGCCGCCACCTCGGCTCAAACCCAATCGGATCAAGCACACAAGGATCATGGGCCGATCGCCGACTTTTACAGCCGCCGCTTCAAATATTTGCGTGGCACCTCGCCGGTATCAATCAAGGCACGCAGGCAGCGGCGACTGAGTTGCTTGCGTTTTCCTGCCTGAGTCATACAGGTGCGCAATTGCGGGCTGCCAATCGCATGCGATGGACAGTGACGATAGTAATCATTCTTGCACGCATTTTTCACCCGCTGGCTGACAGCATGCGCCGAAATACTGGCGATCACCATGGCTGCCACGGCGACGCTTGCTGCAAGCATAAGCATTGACCCGCGTACGCCCAGGCTCTGACAAGCAATGAAAGAATGCGTGCGTTTCATAGTTTGGTCCTCGCATATCTAAAGTCGACAGCGGCCTGATCCGGCAAAAAGTGTAGTGCTTCGTACAACCAAAAGCCAGCGTGGAAAAATGGTCTCACTGCGTTATTGGATGGGCAACTCTGTGTTGAAATGTATGCACTTCACTCTGTGTCGCCGCAGCTAAGCATGAGGTTCACCAACGCCGCGTGACACAATCACGTCGTCAAACTACCGTGCGCTTTAAGGAAGATAGATTGAGTCGGCGCGTGCGTCCGCATCTAGCGGCGCTTTTTTTCCGTCTCATACGGATTGTCACTCTTGCGCAACTTAATGCGGATCGGCACGCCTGGAAGATCAAAAACGTCGCGCAAGCCGTTGGACAAATAGCGCAAATACGAATTCGGTAGGTCCTTGGGCTTAGAACAGAACAGCGCAAAGGTTGGCGGGCGGGTTGACGGCTGCGTCATGTAGCGCAACTTAATCCGCCGCCCACTAGCTGCCGGTGGCGCGTGACGTGTGGTGGCTTCCTGCAGCCAACGATTGAGTCGGGGTGTTGAAACACGACTATTCCAAACTTTCTGTGTGGCAAACACCGCCGCCATTAGTTTATCCAGTCCCTTTTCTGACAGGGCTGAAATCGGCACCATCGTAATGCCTGGAAGATCAGACAATTTGTGCTTCGCCGTCTCGCGCAGCTCGCGCAACGTCTGTTGCTTGTCAGCCACCAAGTCCCACTTGTTGATCGCAACCACGAGCGCGCGACCCTCTTCGGCAACGAGCCCAGCGATGGTCAGATCTTGATGCTCAAACGGGCGCTCGACATCAATCATCAACACCACAACCTCCGCCATACGAATGGTGCGCACAGCGTCGGAATTGGAAAGTTTTTCGGCACGCTCAACGACTTTTGGTTTGCGCCTGAGACCCGCAGTATCAAACAAACGGATGGTGCGGCCCTTCCAATCGAGATCCGTTGCAACGGAATCGCGCGTTAAACCAGGTTCCGGTCCTGTGATCATACGGTCTTCTTGCAAAAGTGCGTTGACCAACGTTGATTTGCCGGCATTCGGCCGCCCAACAATCGCCACCCGAACGGGACGTTGGTCAACCGACACGTCTACCTGATCGCCCGCCTCGTCTTCACCGGCAATCTTGTGCTCATCAATGCCGAGTGCTGCCAGCGCATCACTCACCAGATCGGATATGCCCTCACCATGTTCGGCGGAGATAGCGACCGGGGTGCCAAAACCCAATTGATAGGCATCATAAAATCCAGCTTCGCCAGCGCGTCCTTCACATTTGTTGGCGACCAACACAACGGGACGCCCAGCACTGCGTACAAGGCGCGCAAAGGCTTCATCGACTGGCGTAACACCGTCGCGTGCATCAATGACAAAAAAAGTGAGATCGGCAGCAGCCACTGCGGCCTCAGATTGCTGGCGCATGCGATCTGCGATGCTGCCATCTGCAGCATCCTCCAGGCCCGCCGTATCGACAATGCGGATCTCTGTTGCGCCAAAGTCGGCTGTGCCCTCGCGTCGATCGCGCGTCAGGCCGGGCATGTCCGAGACCAACGCATCACGCGTCCGGGTTAAGCGGTTGAACAACGTCGATTTGCCAACGTTCGGTCGACCGACAATAGCGATGGTTGAGAGAGGTTGGGCGACAGACATAGAGCTAGAGCGTTTCAGATTTAAGTCGAACCACCCGCTCCCCCGCCCGGCCACCCATGCAGACGATGAATTGGGTGGCCGG
>JAHZKN010000289.1 GCA_022600335.1 Alphaproteobacteria bacterium | reverse complement strand
TCAAAGCCCGGCGCAATACTAAGAGCATTGGCCAGGCTTGACGTTTTTGATGTGAAGGCAATGGTTCCTAGCGGTGTCGATCACGTGGTTGATCTTGAAGCTATGGCATCTCAACCTTTCGGTTTATGACCTTGCTTGTCAGGATCTCAGTGTTTTCGACGGCTGTATTGCCTTTCCCAATTAAGATTAGGTTTCTGCAGAGCCTAAGCACATTTCCCGTGTTGATCAGCGGGCTACGCCGCCCAACCTTTGACTTTGAAACGCCGTGCTTGAGTAAGTGGCAGACGGGTACACATACATGTCAGGCACCTAAACAAGACGCTGGCTTCATAAAGCCCAAAGTGGCTGGCGATCGCGGCCGAAAGCTCCGTCACCGCGTGCTCTCACCGATGCCACGTTGATGAGCAAAGTCACTGCAGTACAAGTTCAAATTGTCTGGGGTCGCCGATTGTTACATAGCGCGGGTGCTCTGCACCGCATACGTCTTATCATGGTCGGGCGAAAGTGTGCACGCCGAGTTTTGCGGATGTCGTGCACTTCACCGTGATACGACGCGCTACGTACCAAACGGCCTAGGCTTGTCTGGGGGCAACATTTTCTTAGACCTCCCAAAGTTGTTGTTTGTCGCAAGAGTGCGCGACCATAAAGCTGGTGTCAATTCACATTTTTTTATTACGAATTTTGAGTGGAGATAACGGCTCGTTGTGGGTGTCGAGGTTGTGCGTGTGGGGAGAATTGACGCAATTCTGAGACCGCGTTGCCGTCCAACAGAGGTTAACGATTTCTTGAGAACGCTTGTCTAATTTGATGTAACGCATAACGCCGCCGCCGTAGACCATTTTAAATACGGTGCATCGTTGTGCACGCCATGCAACTTAGAAACAAGGTTGTGACGATGCGTTCAATTGCGGCGTTTTCCTCCCTTCTCGCACTCGGCCTTCTGGTCGGTGGTATATTGACCCTGGCGGCGCGCGCACCAGCAACGACAAATGCCGTTGCGAGCAGCGGACATGGTGCCATTGGGCTCGATTTTCGTTCGATGCTGATTGGTTTGATGATTGGTCTGGTGCTGTCCAACCTCACGCGTGTGCCGTGGGGGGAACTACCACGCCGTGCCGTCGCTTGGGTGCTGCACCACGAACGCAACCTCTATCGCGCAGCTTTGGCCGCGATGTTCGTCGGCGTGCTGCTGTTTTACTGAGGGCTGTCCTTTAGGAATTCGGGCACCACTTTTTGTGCGTCCCAACACAAACGGCCCAGAACATGCGTTCCGGGCCGTTTGCTTTTGGTTGTGCGTCCGGGCTCGGTTTAGACTGAGTAATAGAGGTCAAATTCTACCGGATGCGGTGTCATCTCACAGCGCTCAACTTCTTCCATCTTTAGCTCGATGTAAGCATCAATCATGTCGTCATTCATGACGCCGCCCATCTTCAGGAAGGCCCGGTCCTTGTCGAGGGACTCCAATGCCTCGCGCAGGCTGCCTGCAACGGTTGGGATATTTGCAAGTTCCGCCGGTGGCAGATCATACAGGTTCTTGTCCATAGCCTGGCCTGGATCGATGCGGTTGGTGATGCCATCAAGGCCAGCCATCAACATCGCCGTGAAGGCAAGGTAGGGATTGGCTGTTGGATCAGGAAAGCGAATTTCAATGCGCTTGCCCTTTGGACTTGTGACGTGTGGAATGCGGCAGGATGCGGACCGGTTGCGGGCCGAATAGGCCAACAAAACTGGAGCTTCATAGCCTGGCACCAATCGCTTGTAGGAGTTTGTCGATGGGTTCGCAAACGCGTTGATGGCCTTGGCGTGCTTGAGGATGCCACCAATGTAGTACAAGCAGGTTTCAGAGAGATCGGCGTATTTGTTGCCAGCAAACATCGGTTGGCCGTCTTTCCAGATCGACTGGTGCACGTGCATGCCTGAGCCGTTATCGCCGAACACTGGTTTTGGCATGAAGGTCGCAGACTTGCCGTAGGCTTGGGCCACGTTGTGCACGACATACTTATAGACCTGTAGGTGGTCGGCCATGTGGATGATCGGGCCGAATTTAATGCCGAGCTCATGTTGAGCTGCACCCACTTCGTGGTGATGTTTTTCAACCGCCACACCCATCTCGGACATCACTGACAACATCTCCGAGCGAATGTCCTGGCAGCTATCGATCGGTGGCACTGGGAAGTAACCGCCTTTTGTGCGCGGGCGGTGACCAAGGTTCCCCATTTCGTATTCCGTGCCGCTGTTGGACGGAAGTTCTGTGCAATCAACACGAAATCCAGTGGAGTACGGCTCGGTACTAAAGCGCACATCATCAAAGATGAAGAATTCTGCTTCCGGGCCAAAGTAGACCGTATCACCAACGCCAGCCGACATCATGTAGGCTTCGGCTTTCTTGGCGATGCCGCGTGGGTCGCGTTCGTAAGACTGACCGGTTGAGGGTTCATTGACGTCGCAGAATATCGCCAATGTGGTTTGGGCGAAGAACGGATCAATATGAGCAGAAGCTGGATCAGGGATCAGCATCATGTCGGACGCTTCAATGCTCTTCCAACCGGCAATCGAAGAGCCATCAAAAGCATAGCCTTCGAACATGTCCTCATCAACACAGCTGGCATCGGCTGTGACGTGCTGCATCTTTCCACGCGTATCTGTGAAGCGTAGATCGACAAACTTGACGTCTTTGTCCTTAACCGTTTGCAGGACATCACTAACAGTTTTCATTGGCTCTCCCCTTTTCGCGAGCGTACGTTGTTTGCGGTGGGCTTTTTGCCCCGACCACGTTGAGATGGTCGCCGCTAAATGGCGCCGGTACCGGTTTCACCGGTTCTAATCCGGATGGCTTCTTCCACAGTTGAGATGAATATTTTTCCGTCCCCGAT
>JAHZKN010000288.1 GCA_022600335.1 Alphaproteobacteria bacterium | reverse complement strand
CTTCACCTCGTCCTTGCCTGATCTTGGTTGCAAATGACCCAGCACAAAATTGTCATTGAACTTGGCGCACGAGATGCTGCGCACCGTGCTGCTGGTCACCTGCAAGAGCTGCTGCAACCAACACCCGACGCACTGACCGTGTTTGAGGTCGCGGATCCATCAGACAGTACCGATGACGTCAACGGTTCGATCACCAACAAGCTGTGGCGGATCGAGGCATACTTTCAAGACATGGAAGATGCAGACAAGCTGCTACGCAATATGCGTGACTGCCTCGGGACACCCACACCACCGCTTCGTCTTGAGCCGGTGCCCGACCGAAACTGGGTCGCCTTGTCACAAGCCGCCCTACCACCAGTTCGCTCTGGCCGTTTTACGATCTATGGCAGCCATGATCGCCACCGCATTGCACGTGGGCCGGGCAGCATTCTGATTGATGCCGGAGAAGCTTTTGGCACCGCCCATCACGCAACCACGTATGGCTGTTTGCTTGCTCTCGACCAGACAACACGTCGAACCACCATACGCAACGCGCTTGATCTTGGCTGCGGATCTGCTGTGCTGTCGATTGCACTTGCCCGCGCCGCGCCTGCAGCCCGCATCACTGCAACAGATCTTGATGCCCAATCGGTCGTGGTGGCGCGCGACAATATTCGCCGCAACGGCATGCAGCGCCACGTACGCGCGATCACCGCTAATGGGCTACACCATCCAACGCTACGCCAGCGCTTGCCATTTGATCTTGTGGTCGCCAATATTTTGGCACGACCCCTGATTCAGTTGGCTGGGGATATTGCCCAAGCGACGACAGTCGGCGGTACACTCATTTTATCCGGTATCCTCACGCAGCAGAGCCCACAAATCCAAGCGCACTACTGTGCACACGGCTTTCAGGTTTCCTCTAAGGTGGACATGGACGGTTGGACCACTCTAAATCTTCTCCGCCGGGCAACAGGTCTTTAGGACCCAGAAAGCACGCAGAGACGATGTACCAAACCTTTGAGCAACCCGCTGACCCAACGGCAGCCAAAGATAAATTGACGGACCTGCGCCGCGTCATGCGGGCAGCAAACGTTGATGCTTATCTCGTGCCGCGTGCTGATGCCCATCAGGGCGAGTACGTGGCCGCGCGCTCCGAACGATTGAAATGGCTGACGGGATTTTCTGGTAGCGCGGGTGCAGCCGTAATCACAACTCGGAAAGCTGCCGTCTTTGTCGACGGACGCTACACGGTGCAGGTCGGGCTCGAGACTGACGCCAGTCTTTTCGACGCTCCGGGGCTAGCACGCAGCAAGCTTGTGCCATGGCTCACAGACACACTGAAAGCCGGCGCCACAGTTGGCTTTGACCCATGGCTGGTCACCATATCGGACTTTGAACGCATGAATCGCGAGCTAGCGGCAGCAAGCATCAGGATGAAACCGTTGGCGCGCAATCTTGTCGATCAGGTGTGGGGCATAGACAGACCGGTCGATGCGGCACAGCCCATTACAGTTCAACCACTGAAATATGCCGGCGAGCCTGCCGAAGATAAGATTGCCCGTGTACAGGCCACTCTCAAGGACAGCGGTGCAGATTACGCCGTCCTCACCCAACCCGACTCCATCGCCTGGCTGCTGAATATTCGTGGCGGGGATATCCCGCACACGCCTGTGCCACTCGCCTTCGTAATTTTACCGGCAACCAACAAACCAGAATTGTTCATCACAGCCGATAAGTTGACCACTGAGAGCAAGACGCACCTCAAAGCACTTGTTAAGGTCCAACCTCCCGAGCGACTGCGCGACCGACTTCGTGCATGCAAACAAAAAAACAAAGTCGCTCGCATTGACACAACAAGTGCTGCATATTGGTTTGCCAGGACACTTGGCGCACGCAAAAACTATGTGTCGGGACGCGATCCTTGCCTGCCCCTCAAAGCCATCAAAAACACTGCAGAAATTCGCGGCAGTCGCAACGCGCATCTCCGCGATGGCGCAGCTCTCGTGCAATTTCTTGCCTGGCTCGACGCTGAAGCTGGCAAAACGGAAATCGATGAAATCACTGTTGTTAAAAAGTTGGAAGCCTGCCGCGCAGAAACAAAGGCTCTGAAGGAAATTTCTTTTGATACTATTTCAGGCAGTGGCCCCAACGGTGCCATTGTTCACTACCGTGTCAGTGCCGCGTCTAACCGCAAGCTCAAACGTGGCGAACTGCTGCTCGTCGATTCCGGCGCACAATACATCGACGGCACAACCGATGTAACCCGCACGGTTGCGATAGGCCGTCCAAGCCCCGACATGCGCACCCACTACACGTTGGTTCTCAAAGGCCATATTGCTATTGCCCGTACCCAATTCCCAAAGGGGACACGTGGCGTTGACCTAGATCCCTTTGCGCGCCGCGCACTGTGGCAGCATGGCCTCGATTATGACCACGGCACCGGCCATGGCATCGGCAGCTATCTCTCCGTGCATGAAGGTCCGCAATCCATTTCCCGTGCCGGAATGGTGGCGCTGGAGCCCGGCATGATCCTCTCGAATGAACCCGGATATTACAAAGAAGGGGCCTACGGGATTCGCATTGAAAATTTGGTGTTGGTCAAAGACGCACGCATTCCAAAGGGTGGTGAGCGTCCCATGATGTCGTTTGAATCGCTAACCCTGGTGCCCTTTGATCGGCGACTGATTGACCAAAGTTTGTTGTCTGCAGACGAAGCCAACTGGATCAACGCCTATCATAAAACGGTTCTTGACCGTCTCACAGATCGCGTTCCTGGCGAAGCGCGGCGGTGGCTCACTGAGGAGACAAAACCGTTGTGAGGCACGCCCTTAAAAGCCAATGGCGCGCCCACCAACGTCTCAGGCCACTTTCTCCAGAGCGCTAAAGCTCTCCAGTCAAAAACTGAGCGCGCCCAAGACCGAATGACCAATCTTCGTCTGTGTTTTCAATAAGTGAAATCACAACATCTGAACTCTTGATACCGCACGATTTTTTAAGCTCTTCGCAAATGAGACGATAAAATTCCTTCTTTTTCTCAACCCCGCGCGGCCGCGACGTGACCTGTAGGAACACGACTTTTTCCGTGCGCTCAATGCCAAGGCCTGTGTCTTCAACAATCATCCGGCTTGGCGCGTGTTCGTGCACAATTTGATAGCGATCGCGTTCAGGCACCTGAAAGGCCGCGACCATGGCCCGGTGTAGGGCATCCAAAAGCGTTTTCAACTCCGCGTCATCGCGCCCTTCAATCAAATCAATTCTCAATAGCGGCATTACTTTTCCTTCTTTGTCTCGGCCACTTCAAACCAAATCAATTCTGCGCCGCACTAGGGCGAGATCCGAAAAGTGGGCACCGGTTTTCGGATTAATCGAGCACAAAAACAATAACCTAGAGCCAGGATGCAATTCCGATTTATCGCATCATGCTCTAGCAATCAACGCAAGCCATTCATCTTCACTCAGAACATCAACGTCAAGTGTCTCGGCTTTTTTAAGCTTGCTGCCCGCATCACTTCCAGCAACAACGTAATCGGTTTTTTTCGATACTGATCCAGATACTTTGGCACCCAACCGTTCGGCGCGGTCTTTGGCCTCACTGCGGGTCATCTTTTCTAACGTGCCGGTGAAGACAACAGTCTTTCCAGAAATTGGGCTTTCGACGGCCACCGACTCCAATGGCTGCGGCGTCACATTAGCAAGTAGAGCATCGACAATTTTTGCGTTGTCTGCATCGCTAAAGAAAGCCGCGATAGCATCCGCCGCTGTTGTGCCTATGCCATCGATTGCAACCAGGTCTGTGTAAGCTGTGCTGTCAGAGTCGGCGGCTGCCGACGTCATTGCCACAACCCAACTTTCTGCATCCCCATACACCCGCGCCAAAACCCGTGCCGTCGTCTCGCCAACATGGCGTATGCCAAGGGCATAAATAAATCGGTCCAACGAAATGCTACGCCGGGCCTCTATGGCGGCAAAGAGCTTGCCCGCCGACTGCACACCCCATCCCTCGCGGTCCTTTAGGCGCAGCTTCTGTGTTTTGTCGTTCTCCTCAAGGGAAAAGATGTCTTGCGGCACCCCAATCAGACCGAGATCATAAAACGCCTGGATGTTCTTCTCACCAAGCCCGTCAATGTCAAACGCATTGCGGGACACAAAATGTCTAAGGCGTTCAATTGTTTGCGCCGGACAGGCAAAGCCGCCAGGACAGCGGCGCACCACATCCTGTTTTCCTGTCTCAGCATCACTCTCCTGCTCGGCCACCCGTCCGCAAGCCGGACAGGTTTCTGGGAACACAAAAGGTTTTGACTTTTTTGGCCGTTTGTCGAGGACGACCGACACCACCTGCGGGATCACATCGCCAGCGCGTTGAACAACGACCCAGTCTCCGACACGAATATCCTTGCGCGCAATTTCATCGCCATTGTGCAACGTTGCATTTGAGACGACAACGCCACCGACTGTTACAGGTTGAAGTTTAGCAACCGGTGTTAATGCACCCGTACGGCCAACTTGGATATCAATGTCATTGATCACAGTGATCGCCTGCTCTGCTGCAAATTTATGTGCGATGGCCCAGCGCGGACTGCGCGACACAAAGCCAAGCCGGTCCTGAAGGGCAAGGTCATCAACCTTGTACACGACACCATCGATGTCATAGACAAGCTCAGCGCGGCGCGATGCGATGTCTTCATAAATCGCCAGCATGTCCGCAACGTTTTCTATCCGCACCATGTCGGTGTTGACCGGCAAACCCCAACCTTTGAAGGCTTGGCACATATCGAATTGGCTGGTCTTCGGCAGCTTCGAGACCGCGCCCCAACCATACGCAAAAAACTTCAACGGGCGCGCTGCTGTCACGGTGGTATCGAGCTGTCGAAGAGATCCCGCCGCCGCGTTGCGTGGATTTGCAAAAACCTTGTCGCCCGATGCTTCTTGCGCCGCATTCAAAGCAGCGAAGTCGTTTGGTGCCATGTAGATCTCACCGCGCACCTCCAAAAGTTCAGGAACACCGCGACCCTTAAGCTTCTTCGGAATCGCTTTGATCACGGACACGTTGGCTGTGACGTCCTCACCTTCTGCTCCATCACCGCGTGTTGCGGCACGGACAAAAGCTCCTGCTTCATAACGAAGCGAGATCGACAGTCCATCAATCTTGGGTTCAGCCGTAAATGCAATCGGGTGCTCCTGGTCGAGACCAAGGAAGCGACGCACACGATCAACAAAATCCTCAACGTCTTCTGCGTCAAAGGCATTTGATAGCGACAACATTGCAACCGCATGGCGAACTTTGCCAAACCCCGCGGCGGGGGCTGCCCCAACACGCTTCGAGGGACTATCGGAACGCACCAAATCTGGAAAGCGCGCTTCAATGGCATCGTTGCGACGACGCAGGGCGTCGTAGTCCGCGTCGGCAATCTCAGGCGCATCCTCTCGGTGATAGCGTGCGTCGTGATAGGCGATATCCTCAGCCAAGCGGGCAAGCTCCTTGGCAGCCGCCTTTTTGTCGAGATCTTCGACCGACACAACTTGTTTGGTTTTTTCAGCCGCCATGCTTAGCTCAGCACCCCAACCTCAGAACGTGCAGCATTTGGTTTCACTTAAGAGAAACGCGGGCCCGGCCGTTGCCCCCACTGGAGCCCGAACCACAGCAACGACGCCGAAGCGAACGATAGCTGCTCATCACGCGCAGATATAATCGTTTGATGGATCGAGGTGAAGGGCCACGCTGAGCTGACTGACCAGCTAAACGTCAACCTTTCTTGGGGCCACCCAGCGAGAAGCTGGGCAATGACTTCCAGGTCTTTGAAATCCACGAGCCGCCGTCTTCGCGCGGGGCCAAACCACCGGACTGCAGCAGCGCATAGGCGTCTTTATACCAAGGCGACTGGGGGAAGTTGTGCCCCAGCACCGCGGCGGCAGTTTGGGCTTCATTGACGACACCCAGCGCCATATAGCTTTCCGTCAAGCGCATCAGAGCTTCTTCGACGTGTGCGGTGGTTTGATATTTTGAGACCACGGTCCTAAAGCGATTGATGGCACCGACATGGTTGTTGCGCTTCATGTAATAGCGGCCAACCTCCATTTCGGAGGCCGCCAGCGTATCTTCAGCAAGGCGAAGGCGGTTTTCTGCAATCTTGGCGTACTTGCTTTCAGGATAGAGCGAGCGCAGCTTCTTGAGTTCCCGAACCGCCTTGAGGGTCGATGATTGATCCCGATTGGGTTTCTTCATCTCATCGAAATAAGAAGACGCAATGATGTGGTGCGCAAGGGGTGCATCTTTTGTGCCGGGATGCATTGTCGTATAGCGCTCGGCGGCCACCACCGCCTCAGGCAACTTACCAGCTTTGTAGTAGCTGTAGGCTGCCAACACCATGGAGCGGCGTGCTTCCGGCGCATAAGGATGCGAGCGATCTAAATCCTCGAATTTTTTCGCCGCTTCTTCAAACTTACCTTGCGTCATCAGCGCGTCCGCAGATGCGTAGATCTTTTCCGGAGGGTCTGGATTGAGCGTTGTCTTGATGTCAGAGGACGCGCAAGCCGTGACCATGAAGGCTGCAAAGGCAACCGCCATTGGACGCACACCTAACGCCGTGTTCCGCTTCTCTGTTGAACAACCCCCGGCCATCCCAACGCCTATTGTTATTTTGTATTGCCTGAAGCCCTAACCGTCACGCCACGCCGCTCACCGGTGGCGACTTAGCGATCGAGACTCATCTCGCCAGTCTAAACACCCGCAGGCGTCAGTTCGAGCGAAAAAGCAAATTCTCCCATCCCGTCCGATAGTTAATCACGGATTGTGGTTGTTATGCGGCTCTTGAAGCCGACGCTCGATCGGTCTCTCGGACCACATCCCATGCCTTGCAAATCGATCGCAATCAGCGGTGGCCAGCTCAATACGGCAGCCACTCAAGCCCAAACACAGGCGAAAGCATTTCCCAAGTCAGTGAAAAATAAGCCGTTTTCAGGTGCTGTTATTCGCCAGCGACCAAAGCAGCTGGCTCCGCCTCAAACGCACGCTGTGCGGCGATTGATACATCGCGAACACGTGGCGCTTGAACCACGGTCCAGGCTGAGCTATCGGCCAGCAGGGCCTGCAGCACTAGCGAATTCAGCTTATGACCACCGCGAACAGAACGGAATGCACCGAGAAGCGGCTGGCCGGCTAAGCATAAATCACCCACGGCATCTAACATCTTATGGCGGACGAACTCGAGCGGATCGCGCAGACCTTCGCGATTCATCACCTTATCGTCGCCAATAGCGACCGTATTCGTGAGGTTGGCACCAAGCGCGAGGCCAGCTTTCCAAAGCCGCTCAACATCACTCATAAAGCCAAACGTACGGGCCCGTGAGATTTCATGGCGGAATACCGCCGGGCTCATCTCGAAGGCGAGCCGCTGCTTGCCGATTACTTCGCAGGGAAAATCGATCTCAACATCAAGATGGAAGCCTGAATGCGGTGACAACTCACCCCAGCAATCGCCCTCTTGAACGCGGATCGGTTTCAGAACCTTGATGAATTTTCTTGGCGCATCGAGCTGGCGCAAGCCAACCTCGTCAATCGCCTCAACGAAAGCTGCAGAACTGCCATCCATGATCGGCACTTCTTTGCTATCGATTTCGATAATGCAGTTATCGACGGCTAGTCCGCGAAGCGCCGCCAGCAGATGCTCAACGGTTGATACCGTAACGCCAGCATCATCCCCAATGACCGTGCACAGTGTCAGGTTTTTCACCTGAGCAACTGAGGCCGGAATGTCGGCAATGATGGCTCCGCGTTTGGTGACATGAAAACGAAGCCCAGTGTCGGCGTCTGCTGGATGCAAACTTACCGAAACTGGAGCTCCGCTATGTACCCCCGTACCCCTCAGCTCGATCTCATGAGCTATGGTGGTCTGTCGCGCGCCGATAAAGCGATTCGACATGTTGCGCCGTCCCTCGATCCCTAAATGGCCAACTCCGAGATCAAGCAAGATCTTCGAAGTGCCACCCCCATAACCGCTGATCAAAGCCTCGATCGTTTTGTTCAGTTTCGGCTTCATTGCCGCCCCCCTCGGGAGCAAGGAAACCATCTGAGGCTTTTCGAACACGGTCTCGAATAATCAAACGATACCTGCGCATATGGACGGCGACAAATCACGGTTTCTTACCAAGTGTTACTGTTCTGCAATTCCATTCCGATGACCCGGGAAAGTCTCCCGAACAGCAATTCTCTCACTTCGCGATGCGACCAAAAAACATTGG
>JAHZKN010000287.1 GCA_022600335.1 Alphaproteobacteria bacterium | reverse complement strand
TGCTGCACCAAGTGATGTAGCAGCCAATCCAACACCTCAGCTAAGCGACAAAGACGCGCTCGAATTCAAGGGCCCAATTACAGAGCCAATTATTCGCTTCGTACCGGCACCTTTACACAAAGGGTAACGGGTCGAACCACGACTTCAGAGTGACACGCAATATCGCTGCCAATCTGACCCCCTAACTCAAATCACGAATCCCAATCACTGATCGAGAATGGTCGACAGCGTCTCAGTAACCGCGGGAACTTTCGAGTCCTCTACGGTCAACCCAAATTTGGTTCGTCGCCACAAAACATCATCCGGACTTGTGGCCCACTCATGATCTCGCAGATAGCAGACCTCACGCTCAGTTAGTCCTGGCAGAATCTTCTGGCCCAAATCCGACATCTGCTTGGCATCGCCAAGCACGGCAAAGCTCAGCATCCCATGACGCCGAGATAACGCATTGAGCAGAGGTGCATCCAGATTGGGGTAGTGGGCGCACAGACGCTGCTGCAGATCACCCATAGAGCCGCCCAGCGCACCTCCCGGCAACGGATGTCCGGCAGTCCAGGCACCTCTCGCATTTGGAAATAGAGGGCTGAGACGGTCCAGCGCGTCCTCCGCCAACCGGCGATAGGTTGTGATTTTGCCACCAAGAACAGTCAGGATGGGGGGCGTGTGCGGCTCGCGTCTCAAATCAAGATGATAGTCACGGCTGACTTTTGATGGGTCTTGTTGTTCATCGTCAAAAAGCGGCCGCACGCCGGAAAAGCGATATTTGATGTCGTCTCGTGATAGGTGCCGTACAAAAAATCGATTGAAGACCTTTAATAGGTATACTTCTTCCTCAGCGCTACAAACGACAGCAGCTGGATCTCCATCAAATGCAACATCCGTGGTGCCGATGAGCGTGAAATGCTCTTCAAACGGCAACGCAAATACGACACGGCCATCTCGACCTTGCAGAACATAGCCATCATTCGCACCGGCAACGCGAGGCACAACGATATGACTACCCTTGACCAGCTGCAATTTGCGCATACGTTGCGCTGAAGGTTCTAAGGGCTGTTTGTCCAGTCCGCGCTCCAACCCTGCGACCCCATCAACCCACGGGCCAGCGGCGTTGATCAGGACACGTGCCTGCACAAGTCCCGCACCGCGGGGCGATGTTGTTTCAATGCCCCAAGCATCATGCGCTGCGTTTGGCTGATATCCGGTTACACGCGTGCGCGTTTGAATTGACGCTCCTTTTTGCGCGGCAGCGCGCGCATTAAGAACAACCAACCGTGCATCATCGACCCAACAATCCCAATAGGAAAATCCACGGGTCAAATTCGCCTGCAGCGGCACGCCGGATGGATCTTGTGAAAACCGTAGCCCACGCGATGCCGGCAGCGTTTGTCGCTTTGCAAGGTTGTCATAAAGAAACAGCCCTGCACGCAGAAACCAACGAGATCGCATGCCATCAACATGCGGCAACACAAAGTGCAGCGGCGTAATGATGTGCGGGGCGACCTTGAGCAAAATTTCACGTTCAGCGAGGGCCTCTCGCACAAGAGCAAACTCGTAGTGCTCAAGATAGCGCAAACCGCCATGGATGAGCTTCGAGCTTGCTGATGAGGTGCCACTGGCCAGATCATTCTGCTCAAGCAGGCAGACAGTGAGACCGCGACCAGCAGCATCGGCGGCAATACCGGCTCCATTAATGCCACCCCCGATGATTGCAATGTCGAAAATTTTGCTTGAGCCCATACCCTGCCGGCCAAAAAGAAGAGGCGGCACCAAGAGTACCGCCTCACTACCAAATCCCTAGACTTGGACCGTTCTTTTTTTTTATTGCCAAGCACCGCCTGACAGTGGGCGCACCATGTGCCGCAGGCGCCGATCTGTCAAGAAAAGCCAAAGGAAAAAGTACAAAAGAAGTGACTTGACTCATGCGAGAATCTTAAGCGTCGCAAATGCATTGGCTTGTCACGTTCGCGTATTAATTAACCCTGAGCGGGACCCCACCGCAGCGATCCTCACGTTGCTGCTCCTGATCGTGGTCAGACCGCATTCCAGGCACACGGAAAAATTGATGGAGAATCAATGGTAGGGCGTGTCTGCTTTGATTTTTTCTCCACAAACATCGCAACCCATTGCGCTACGGGGCACCAGCTCCGGAACCACGCTCGGTCATGCCTCCCATCCCAGAGCCACGCGCGCCTTTCGATTGGGGACCCTTTGAACCGATGGCTGCAATAGGTACCGCGGCCGTCACATCGCCGGCTTTCGCAAACGTCAACGTCAACGGTAGCGTCTCACCTTTTTTGAGGGGCCCCTTTAGATCAAACAGCATGATGTGATCACCACCCGGCGCCAGCACGTGCGCTTTGCCAGCAGGGATTTCGAGCTTTTCGACACGGCGCATCTTCATGACGCCATCCTCCACCGCATGCGTGTGGATTTCGACCCGACCAGCAACCGGCGAGGACGCAGCAACCAATTGATCCCCATCCTTTGTCGTCGACTGAATTTCAAGATACGCCGCACCCACCGTGACACCGCCTGGTGTTGCGCGAGCCCAAGGCTTGACGATCTTGACGCCGCTGCCCGATGACGTATCCGCCTTTATCGGCAGTGCTGCAAGGAACGCTCCCCCAACAACGGCAAGCAGCGTGCTCAAAAAAACGACAGTGGTGTGGGTCGATCTCATTTCAGGCTATATCCTCGTTTTCAGGGCCAACACACGCCACGGGTGGCAGAAAACCAGCCGCCTCAACTCGGCGATACCCTACCCTCCCTCAGCCAGAAGCAAGATGCAGCCAGTGATTTTGCCGCACCTGAAGCGTACTGTAGCCAGATGGGCCAACAGTCATGGAGGGATCTTAAGGCTGGAATATGGTTTCCGTGGCCGCATTAACGACCATGCCGACCATCCTATGCTAGATCTCATGCAACAATCCGATCCATCCCGCAGCCAATCTGCGCGATGAACCCTGACTGGGACGGAAGACATAGATCGTTGTGATCGTCCAAAAAAGAGCAATCCGGCTCTGGGATCGCTGACGTTCAAAAAGACATGGAGATTGCGCACAGGTGCGCCACCGTATTGTTCTCATCCTTGGCGGCGGCATCGCGGCCTATAAGTGCCTTGAAGCCATTCGTCGTCTCAAGGAACACGATATCTCTGTACGATGCATTCTAACCAAAGCGGCGCAGGAGTTCGTCACGCCGTTGTCTGTTGGCGCACTCAGCAACGAACGCGTGTTCACCGATCTCTTTGATCTCAATGATGAACGCGAGATTGGTCACATCCGACTGAGCCGTGAGGCTGATCTCATTGTTGTTGCACCGGCCACAGCGGATCTGCTGGCAAAAATGGCCCATGGCCATGCTGGTGACCTCGCCACTGCTGTGCTGCTCGCAACAGATACCCCTGTACTTGTTGCCCCTGCTATGAACCCAAAAATGTGGCAGCACCCTGCAACCCAACGTAATGTCGCGACCCTGAAGCACGACGGGGTCGTGTTCATTGGACCCGCTGTTGGTGAAATGGCGGAACGCGATGAAGCCGGACCCGGTCGTCTCGTAGAGGTGGAGGATCTCGTCGCTGAAGTCCGACAACTTTTGGATTCAGGCGTGCAGACCACAGCAAAAACGGATTTGGGATCAGACGCTCTTACCGGTGTCCATGTTCTAGTGACCTCGGGTCCGACGCACGAACCCGTTGACCCGGTTCGTTATCTCGCCAACCGATCATCCGGCAAACAAGGACACGCCATCGCAGAAGCAGCAGCAACCCTTGGCGCACGTGTCACGCTTATCTCAGGACCTGTTGACCTTGCCGCCCCCGCAGGTGTCGCTGTAATCAATGTCCAAACGGCAGCTGAGATGCATGCCGCCGTCCATGCTGCCTTGCCAGCTGACATTGCAGTGTTTGCTGCCGCAGTTGCAGATTGGCGTGCGAGCAAATCTCCGCGCAACAAAATCAAGAAGACGGGAGATGCGCCGCCGACACTTAAGCTGGTGGAGAACAAAGACATTCTCAAAAGTGTCGGAACATTGAAATCCAATCGTCCTCCATTGGTGATTGGCTTTGCTGCCGAAACCAGCAACCTGATTGCCAATGCCAAAAAGAAGCGAAAGGCAAAGAAAGCCGATTGGATTGTTGCCAATGATGTTTCCGAAGATAGCAACGTGATGGGCAGTGACCACAATCAAGTCCACTTGATCACCGAGGCTGGAGCAGATCGCTGGACGCGTATGAGCAAACGCGAGGTGGCGCGCAAACTGATGAAACACGCGGCAGGTGCACATGCAGCGGCACACAAAAAAACAAACGAATGAGCGATAAACACCCTGACATTGTGCTTAAAATCTCGCGATTGAGCCACGGTCGCGGCTTAGAGCTGCCTCGATACCAAAGCGATGAAGCCGCAGGCCTCGACCTTGTTGCTGCGGTGGCGAAGGCAAAGCCTGTCCAACTACGCCCTGGTGAGCGGGCGCTGATCCCGACAGGCTTGTGCTTCGAATTGCCCAAAGGATTTGAAGCTCAGGTGCGACCCCGCTCTGGACTAGCCTTGAAGCATGGGGTTACCGTGCTCAACACGCCGGGCACGATCGACAGCGATTATCGCGGCGAAGTGCAAATCATTTTGATCAACCACGGCGACGCTCCGTTCACAGTCCATCGCGGTGACCGCATTGCGCAATTGATCATCGCTCCGGTTACTCAGGTCAAGATCAAGACCAAGCAAACATTGGCAACTTCTGGACGAGGTGGCGCAGGGTTTGGCTCAACGGGACAAACGAACACCTCAAAGACGAGCCGCAGCGCAAAAAAGAAGACATCGGCAAAGTGCTCCGGTCGCGTGACCAAAAAGACGGACGCAGGAGTGCCCAAATCGGCAAAGAAAAGCAGCAAAAAACGGCCGCGAGCAAAAAGATAACAGGAAATTTGCTGACAATCTCAACATCTCGCTTGGCACGCTGTCTTGAGGCACAGCGCAATTCCTGCGAAAAGATATTTGGAAATGTAGAAATTCCGGCACTTTGTTTGAGGAGAGCCACACATGGCCGATCTGCCAGAAATCAAAACGCTCGGTGCCACCAAAAGTTGGGGCCGTGGCAAGATCTATAACGACATCACGGAGACCATCGGTCATACGCCTGTTGTCCGAATTGCAAAAATGGCAGCCGCTGCCAACGCCAAGGCAAATATCCTCATTAAGTTGGAATTTTTTAATCCGCTGTCCAGTGTGAAAGATCGCATCGGCGTTTCGATGATCGATGTCTTGGAAGCGCAGGGTAAAATCAAAGCCGGAGAAACGGTGCTGATTGAACCAACGTCAGGAAATACAGGTATTGGACTTGCATTCGTCGCTGCCGCACGCGGCTACAAACTTAAACTGATCATGCCAGAATCCATGTCGATTGAGCGGCGGAAAATTCTGGCTCACCTCGGCGCAGAACTCGTCCTCACTCCAGCCGCAAGCGGCATGCCCGGCGCCATCGAAAAAGCGAATGAACTTCTCGAAACGCTACCGAACGCCATCCAACCCAGCCAATTTGAAAACCCAGCCAACCCTCTCGTTCATGAAAAAACCACGGCAGAAGAAATTTGGAACGACACCGGCGGAAAAGTTGATGCTCTGGTGATCGGCGTTGGCACGGGCGGCACGCTAACCGGCTGCGGCCGGGTACTCAAAGAGCGCAACCCCGATCTGAAAATTTTTGCTGTCGAGCCAACTGGCAGTCCGATTCTTTCGGGGGGAAATCGTGGGCCGCACAAGATTCAAGGAATCGGTGCCGGCTTTGTGCCGGATGTCCTGAACACAACCTTCATTGATGAAGTCATCACCGTGCAAAACGATATGGCATTTGATGTCGCCCGGCTTCTAGCCAAAGTGGAAGGCATTCCGGGTGGTATCTCTACTGGCGCTAATGTCGCCGCCGCGTTGACTGTTGGCGCGCGCGACGACATGGCCGGCAAAACCGTTGTCACCTTTGCCCCATCGTGTGCGGAGCGGTATTTTTCCAGCGAGCTGTTTGTTGATCCCCCTGAAGGGGCCTAGGTCGGCTGCAGCTTACGCAACGAAAATTACATCTGATGCGCTTTGGTATGATTTCGCCATTGCTCAAATTTGGCGATGGCGGCCGCCGTCAATCAATACTTCTTTTGCGATCGGGTGACTGAGAAACCCAACCGGACTGGCCGTCAGGCCATAGGCACCAGATTGTAAGATTGCCACCAAATCACCAGCCGCCATGGCCGGCAGATTCGTCTTGCGTCCTACAGTATCCAATGGCGTACACAACGGACCCGACACCACCGCTTCACCCTGCATAGACGCCCCTATCTTTGTGGCAGCGACAATTGGATAGTCACGCTTGATCACTTGTCCAAGGTTTCCGGATGCCGCCAAGTGATGGTGCATCCCACCATCGCAAATGATAAATCGTTGACCGCGCGACGTTTTATTCACCCGCACCTGCATGAGATAAACACCAGCACTTGCTGTCAGAAAGCGGCCCGGCTCAACGATGACGCGCGCACGTGCGATGCGAGCATCAGAGGCTTGTTGTTTTTTGAGAGCATTGATACCCACCTTCAGTGCCTCGAGATCAAGTGCTGTATCGCCGTCAAAATACGGCACACCCAGTCCGCCACCAAGATCGATAGTTGCGAGTGCACAGTCCGCCAACTCGGCGACAGCGCTTGCCGCACGCAAACCATGCGCCCATTGCGTAAGT
>JAHZKN010000286.1 GCA_022600335.1 Alphaproteobacteria bacterium | reverse complement strand
CGTTGGGTTTTTAGCATCTCGAATGGGTCGAGGCGCGCCGCAAATTTTTGCCTGCGGCGCGCGTTTCTGATTCTCTGGATTTGAACGATCAGCATGCGGTTGCACTTACCATCGAGCATTGGGCCATCGAACATTGGGCCCACAAAACCTGCCAGCGCAACCGCTCGCATCGGCTACGCTGTTTGGAGCCGCATGACGTGTACTGTTTTCGTGTGCCTGGCATTGACCCTCACGCACACAAGCGTTCGCGCAGAAACGTTGATTGAGGCTCTATCGTCAGCCTATCGCTATAGCCCGCGCATTGATGCAGAACGCGCCCGGTTGCGTGCGAGCGACGAAGAAGTCGCCCGCGCCATGTCCGGGTATCGCCCAACGTTGACCGGAAGCGCTGACATTAACTACCAAAAGACAACGGTTGGCCCGCCGAGCAACACGACCGTTACGCATCCGCGTGGCTATCAGGTTGATTTTACCCAGCCCGTGTTCACAGGGTTTCGCACGTTCAACGCCGTCAACGAAAGTGAAGCCACGGTACGGGCTGCACGTGAAACGCTGCGCAATACGGAACAAGCGGTTCTGCTGGATGCGGTGACAGCATTTATGGACGTGCTGCGGGATCAAGCCATCGTGCGCATAAACGAGCGCAATGTGCGTGTGTTGACAAACGAACTTGATGCCACGCAGCAGCGGTTTTCTGTGGGTGAAGTCACTAAGACAGACGTTGCCCAAGCGCGGGCGCGGCGGGCGGGCGCGGTGTCGTCGCTTGATTTGGCGCGCGCTAATCTCAAGACAAGCCGCGCCAACTTTAAGCAGGTTATCGGACATCCGCCGAACCGCTTGGTCGCACCATCAAATTACAGCCGCGGAATTCCAGGCTCGATCGGCGAAGCCATTTCCGTAGCGCGTCAAGAAAATCCAAATGTTGTGATTGCGCTCTACCAAGAACAAGCTGCAGGTTATGCCGTCAATCGCATTCGCGGTGAATTGTTGCCATCAATACAGCTGGAAGCCAGTCACGCAGATCGCTTTGGTCAGGGAGGCGGTACTGGCGGCGGCTTTGGATTTAATGAAACAGAGACGACAACTGTCACTGGTCGTCTCACCGTGCCCTTTTACCAAGGAGGCGAAGTGCACGCCCGTGTGCGCCAAGCCAAGCATACCCACGTCAGCTTTATCCAGGAGATTGAACAAGCTCGCGTTACGGCAGAAGCAGCCGTAGTTGGCGCGTGGTCACAACTTTCCGCAGCCCGCGCTCAGCTGGAATCTGATCGTGTCCAGGTTGAAAGCAATCGCATCGCCCTTGCTGGCGTGCGAGAAGAAGAGCGCGTTGGGCAACGTGATCTCTTGGATGTGCTCAACGCGGAGCAGGAATTCCTGAATTCTCAGGTGCAGCTTGAGACGACCAAACGCAATCTCGTCGTCAATTCCTATGCCCTGCTGCAAGCCATCGGACGCTTGGATGTGCTGACCCTTGGTGCAGCCAATCAGGTTTATGATCCAGAAGCGCATTATTATGAGGTGCGTCGCAAATGGTGGGGCGTCTCAATTACCCACGCTGATGGCCGCCACGAAGACCTGCAAATTGAGCCCAGCGAAGACTGGGATCACTCGGTCAAGTAAGCCGCGCTTCCTTTATATTGATTTTTTATTTCGTCTGGCACCTTTGCCACACGGTTGCCCAGGATGGCCGATAGCATCCGTCAACGCCTGGGCATCCCGGAAACAATATGAATTAAGTGAAGCGACTTTACCTCAATACCGGTCTAAGCGGCGACGCGGAGGATTGGCCGGTGATGGGCACGAGCTGACCATCTGGTAATTTCTGTTTTGCTTCTGGGGATTGGGGCGTGCTGTTGATCGCGTAGGTGTGTGAGGTGCGTAATGACTTCTGTTATGAAAAACGGGCAACCCAGTATGGAAGAAATCCTGGCGTCGATACGCCGGATTGTTGCGGATGAACCCCATGGGGCCGTGCCGCTCATTGATCTCAATGGGAGAAACGCGGAGCGGTTACCCGGGATTGGTGTCGAGGACGGCGCTGATTTCGAACTTCCCAGCATGTTTCGCCATCGTCGCACGCCGGTCACCAAGCCGAGTGGCGGCAGGTCGCAGATTTTGAAATCTGGTGCGGCGCCCATCGGGCGGCTAACTGATGCTATCAGGAGTGTCGCTCCAAAGTCTGCCGGGCAGGCGGCAAAGCTAAGAGAGCCGCAGGCACAAACTCAGGCGGCAGGCGTTGTTCCACAGGCCGGTGCTGGTTCGAGCCTAAATGGCGCCAATGGTCAGGCCGCAGGTGACGTTGAACCTGCCGACGCTGCTTTCGGAATTCGGCCAAAAGCACAGCAAGCACTGAGCTCGTTGAGCACAAACGGCCAGGCAGGGTTGGGGCAGAGAACAGAAACAGCCCCAGTCTATGTTGCCCCGTCGGTAGGCACGGCAGCAACTGGTCAAGTTCAAGGTTCTGGCCAGGCATCGGGTCTTGCAGCTGAGCAGGTGGCGCTAACAAGCGTCACAGGTGGCAGCAATCAAAATCAAACAGCATCGCAATCAACGACCCAGCAGACCATGGGTTCCGGCGCTAAAACGTCGATGTCCAAGGCCCCTCCCAGAGTGATGGCACCGTTTCGTGATACGCGGATGAACCAGATGGCTGCATCTGAGCCATCATCGCCATCAGCCTCAACGGCACCGACCCCGGATGCAGCTCCGTCTGCACATTCGACATCCGGCTCCGGTATCGGATCGATTGTCCCTGGAGCGCTAGATCTGCCGGGACGCGAACCGGGTGCAGCAGAATCCCAAGCGACGCCGGTCACAGATGCTGTGCCAGTGACAACTCAGGATGCGCGTGACGGAGCCTCCGAAGCCGGCGCGCATTCGCATGGATTTGGGTCTTCTCCTGGGTCAGAACTCGAGGCAAATCCTCCGCCCCTGCCGCATGAAGGGGACGCGGCCGCACAACACGTAGAAGATGCAACCGCGGATCTGTTGCGTCCAATGTTGCGCCAATGGTTGACCGACAATATGCCACGTATGGTGGAAAAAGCGCTCCACATTGAGGTGGCTGAAACAGTTCGAACCAGCAAAAACCACGATCCGTCATGAGATTGACAGCATGCGAAGGCGTGATGGTGGCGCTGGCGGACGTTGGTTCTCTAGCCTGTCATGCTGCTGAGCAGCAATGCAGGTGTTCAGTTTTGACCCTCAGCTGGCAAAATGGCGCAGCTTATGCACAGCGGGTTCCAAATTGCGGCCTGCTAGCGCATTGGCATCGGTGCAGCGGATTGTCTAAGATATGAGGCTAACCCTCTAGGAAGCGCACACGTGACGCTAGGGCGTAAGGGTTTCTCGGGAGAGCAGTGACGATGAGCGAAACTGGCAAGCCCAGCGAGCAAAGTATGGAGGAGATTTTAGCCTCCATTCGCAACAGCATGGATGACCGTGACGGGACACCAACGGCTGCTACTCTGCCGAACGGTGCACCACCACCAACCCATCCTCACGCGCACCGCAACGGTAGCGGACGACTGCAGGATGCGCTTTCCCAGGTGGGCGCTGCAGGAGCAGGTCTGTCGCCGCTCAATGCTGGCAGCTTGGGTTCTGGTCCAATTCCTCCACCCAGTTCAGAACCTAAAATTGCACCCAACTTGGCATCAAATCTGACACCACAACCATCGCCTCCCGCGCCTAACCATGCTTTGCGTGAGACACCACCGGCGGCGCAGGTGCCATCGCAAGCAACCGGTGACGATGGTTTGGACGATTTGTTTGAAGATCCAGCGCCTAAGACGACAAGCGCGCCGGCAATGCCATCACCTCAGTCCCCAAGCACAGCGCAGCGCGTGCCGTTTGGGAGTTTGATGGCGGCACGCGCGACAGACAAGGCAGCCACAACGATGCCATCGTCAACGCCCACGATGTCAAATGCGCAACCGGCATCGACCGCAGCGACGGATCCAGCGCCGAGCGCATCGACAACATTTTCCGGTCTTGGACCGCCACCACCAGCTGATCGAGCGGCGCATTCAGCCGCTGCAGAGCAATCGCCGACAAAGCCAGTTGTCATTGCCGCGATGACGCCAAAGACAGCATCTGCGTTGGCCACTGGGCCTGAAGCAGGCGGCACTGCCCGCACAGACGCTGGGACAAAGTCCTCCGAAGTGCCGAAGCCAACAGCACAAGCGGCAAATGAAACTGTTCCCAAGCCCGTGCGCGAGCCAAGTTTTGCGGCTCTAAAGTCATTGGCGTCTGGAGGTAAACCTGCATCTGCAGAGCCAGATGGGAAAGACGCGCACGAAAGCAAGCCAGCCCCATCGGTTCTGCTACCGGAAATGCGCAACCTGCCTGAAGGCAATTCCGTGAGTAATATGCATTCCTTAGCGTCCGCCCTTGCAGGCCCGAGCGCTGAGAGTGAAACGGCACCGGAAACTGTTGAAACAGAACAAGCAGCGCGTGCGCCTTCCGTGGTGGAAGCTGAAGCAACAGAGCCTCAAGCAGAGGCAAAGCCGATGACCACGGGAGAAACAGGTGTGCAATCAGCGTCAGAAGGTGGCTCGCCAGCCTCAACGCGCGGCTTAGAAGACATCGTTGTTGAAATGCTGAAGCCGCAATTGCAAAAGTGGCTGGAAGCCAACATGCCGCGCATCGTTGAGCGGGCGCTGAGAGCGGAGTCGCAAGGATCGTCCGACAAGGGTGCTAGCTAGACACTCACCTTGGCTTCCTTTCGAGATGATCTTTTCTGCCAACGTTATATGCTGTTCACAGTCATTTACATCTTGCGCACTTACGCGTCTGCGCGCAGCAGGTTCTTGCCAGCAACGGACCGAGGTTGACAACTGTCACTGCCTGCGCCAAGCAGCCCCCCATGCCTAATTTCTGAGCGCCAACCCTTCATGCTTGAAAAGACCTATCAACCGGCTGAAATCGAGCCGCGCATTCGTGAGATTTGGGACCAGCAGGAGGTCTTCAAAGCGGGCCGCGCGGATCGTAAAGAAGCCCCGGCATTTTGCATCGTGATTCCACCGCCGAATGTGACCGGTTCGCTGCACATGGGGCATGCGCTTAACAATACGCTGCAGGATATTCTGTGCCGGTTTGAACGCATGCGCGGCAAAGATGTGTTGTGGCAGCCGGGTATGGACCATGCTGGCATTGCGACACAGATGGTTGTCGAGCGTCAGCTGGCAGCCGACGGTGAGCCAGACCGGCGCGCATTGGGGCGCGACAAGTTTCTCGAAAAAGTGTGGACGTGGAAGGAAGAATCCGGCGGCACCATTATCAACCAGCTGCGTCGGCTTGGCGTTTCCTGCGACTGGTCGCGGGAACGTTTTACGATGGACAAGGGCCTATCGCAGGCCGTGGTGAAGGTGTTTGTCGCGCTCTATAAAGAGGGCCTGATCTACAAAGACAAACGGTTGGTCAATTGGGATCCAAAGTTTCAAACGGCAATCTCAGACCTTGAAGTGGTGCCCGTCGAGACCAAAGGCCATCTGTGGCACTTCAAGTATCCGCTGAAAGATGATCCTTCCAAACACATCATTGTTGCCACAACACGACCTGAAACAATGCTCGGCGACACAGCCGTTGCTGTTCATCCTGACGATGACCGTTACAAAGCGCTGATCGGCAAGCATGTTGTGCTACCGCTTGTTGGTCGAGAAATTCCAATTGTTGGTGACGCATATTCAGACCCCGAAAAGGGAACCGGTGCGGTGAAGATCACGCCAGCCCATGACTTCAATGACTTTGATGTCGGCAAGCGACATGGTCTCGATCAGATCAATGTATTGGATGCACACGGCAAGTTGTTGGATGCCAACAACGATCCCAACAATACAGTTCCGGAACCCTACCGCGGCATGGATCGGTTTGTGGCGCGTGAAAAAATTGTTGCGGATATGGAGGCGCTGGGCCTGCTCGACAAGATCGAAGAGCATGCGCATACCGTCCCGCACGGTGATCGTTCCAACGTTGTGATTGAACCGTGGTTGACAGATCAATGGTACGTGGACGCCGAGACACTCGCTAAACCCGCAATTGAAGCAATAGAAACTGAAAAGACGCGCTTTGTTCCGAAGAACTGGGAAAAGACCTATTTTGAGTGGATGCGCAACATCCAACCTTGGTGCATTTCACGCCAGCTGTGGTGGGGGCACCAAATACCAGCCTGGTATGGTCCGGACGGTGAGGTTTTTGTTGCGCACTCAGCTAAGGATGCCGCCGCGCTTGCAAAATCCCACTACAAGAAGACTGTTGAACTTACGCGTGACGAAGACGTGCTTGATACGTGGTTCTCATCCGCGTTGTGGCCATTCTCTACGCTTGGCTGGCCCGAAAAGACCCCAGAGATTGCCCGTTTTTATCCAACCAGCACTTTGGTGACAGGCTTCGACATCATCTTTTTCTGGATCGCCCGCATGATGATGATGGGCCTGCACTTCATGAAAGAGGTGCCGTTTAGGGACATCTACATTCATGCGCTTGTTCGTGATGCCAAGGGACAGAAGATGTCAAAGTCCAAGGGCAACGTGATTGATCCCTTGGAGTTGGTTGATGAGTTTGGGGCAGACGCGTTGCGCTTTACGTTGTCAGCAATGGCTGCTCAAGGCCGTGACATCAAGCTGTCAACGGACCGGGTCAAGGGCTATCGGAACTTCGCCACCAAGCTCTGGAACGCTTCGCGCCTTGCAGAGATGAACGAGTGTGTCCGGCAGAAGGATTTTGACCCTGCGAGCGTGCAGGAGCCGCTTAATCGATGGATCGTTGGCAAGACCGAGCAGGCTGTGAAAACGGTTGGTGCAGGTATTGAAACGTATCGCTTCAATGAGGCAGCGAGTTCTGCGTATGAATTCACCTGGGGTATTTTCTGCGATTGGTATTTAGAACTTATCAAATCGATCCTGGCTGGCGATGACGATGTTTCAAAATCTGAAACGCGGGCGACCGTGGCTTGGGTGTTGGACCAGGTGTTAAAGATCCTGCATCCGTTTATGCCCTACATCACCGAAGAATTGTGGACCCATATGGTGGAGCATGGTGAACAGCGGGCGTCTGTTCTGGCGTTGAGTGCGTGGCCAGAATTCGACGGGCTGGTATCGGAAGACGTCGAGCAAGACATTGGCTGGGTCGTAGAGATGATCTCAGAAATCCGCTCAGTGCGTGCCGAGATGAACGTGCCTGCCGGTGCCAAGCTGCCGTTGGAAGTGGTCAAACCTGCAGATGTCATCAAACAGCGGATCAAGTCCTACGCTGACACCATCCAGCGCATGGCGCGGCTCGACGACATCTCCTATGTCAAGGTGCCGTCAAAGGGTGCAGCGTTGATTGTCATTGATGATGCGACGCTTGCCTTACCGCTTGCCGGCGTCATTGATATGGAGGCTGAGCGCAGCCGCCTGAACAAGGAAATGGGCAAGGCTGAAAAGGATCGCAAAAAAGCTGAAGCATGGTTGGCCAATAGCGATAACGTTGCCAAGTCGCCAGCACATGTTGTGGCTTTGAACAAAGCGCGGATCGTTGAGCACAGCGAGCGGATTTCCCGGCTGCAATCTGCTTTGAAGCGCATTGAAGGTTAAACGTTGCCATGGTTCTCGCGGCACGGCCCTAAGATGTTGTAATCCGTGGCGAATTTACCACAATTTGCACCGCAAGTGCCTCTATTGAGCCACAAACCCGCGCGACACTCTAAAGTGGATCCACAGCCACGCGTGGGGCGTGCGGGCGGCGTATCTGCACAGGATGCGATCGCGGCATAGTCACTTTTACGAGCACGAGTTTGGTGAAACCGGTAAGTCCGGTTGGTGTGACCAAAACCTGCACATCCTGAGTTCGGCGGGGGCCGAGACCGGGAGCGGGTTTTTTATGGTTTTCGCAGCGGGGACAAGGGCTAACAAAGATGGACGCTAAAACGTTCGATAAAAAGAAACTTCCAAGTCGGCATGTCACCGAGGGTGCGACGCGTGCACCGCATCGCTCCTATTATTACGCCATGGGCTTGTCGGAAGAGCAGATCCATCGACCGTTTGTTGGCGTGGCCTCCTGTTGGAATGAAGCTGCACCGTGCAACATCTCATTGATGCGCCAAGCCCAATCCGCCAAAGCGGGAGTGGATGCGGCTGGTGGAACGCCGCGAGAATTCTGCACCATTACCGTCACGGATGGCATCGCGATGG
>JAHZKN010000285.1 GCA_022600335.1 Alphaproteobacteria bacterium | reverse complement strand
GATGATGGGTTTAAGTGACATTGTTGGTCTCCGTAGATTTGATGTTCAAGGTGCGTGATGAACGACGAGGTGTGTCGTGCCGCGCTTGAGGGGAACATCGCAGGAGCGCGCGTGTGTCGCTGTTTCTGCAGGAACACGGCAGTAAATTTTTTTGATTTTCTAATTGCAGAGAGGTTCCAGCCCTGAATTGGGGGGGGGTGCTCTAAACCTGAAAGGCGGTGTGGTTTCGCGCTTTAGGGTTGTGCAGCAATCGGCGATGGGGTGGGTTGGCAAAAAAATACCGGAGGTGCGGGCCCGCCCAGGTCTGTGGAAGCCACAGAGATCTGGATGGCCGGCACTCCGGCAGTGCGCTCCTTCAATTTAGATTTAGTAATCTAAGAGCAATTTCGAGATGATGTGGGAGATAAGGACGGCTGGGATCTTTGTGACAAATGTCTGGCAAAGGGCCCAGCCGTTTTGAAATGTTTTCTAGCAACCAACTGAAACTGTCAGGCCAACTGCTGGGATAAAGCGCTTGCAGTTGCCTTCGCCTTCGTCGCTGTTGCCAACAACTGGCGTTTCCGTCGTCGTCGTTTCAGCTGCTTCGCCGTCTTCAACAACTGCTACTTCAGTTGCATCCGTTCCGGTTGCACGAGCTGCGTTGGGGTCTTCAACAACATCCTTGCTGGTCAGCAGGGCTGCGGTCGATGGTGCATCTACGAATGAACCTTCGGTCTTTTCAGCATCGGCTTTGGCCTGTGCTTCAGCTTCTGCGCGGGCTTTTGCTTCCGTTGCAGCGATCTGTTGCTGCTTTGCCTTCTGGGCTTTCTTGGCTGCAATTGCGCGCTGTTGAGCTGCCTTTTTCTTTTTGGCTGCCGCGTAGGCTGCACGCTTTTGAGCTGCTTTCTTTTTCTTTGCAGCAATTGCGCGTTGCTTAGCTTTAGCACGTGCGCGGGCTTTTGCCTTGGCGCGGTGACGGGCTTTTGCTTTAGCTTGTTTCTTACTTGCTGAGTTCGCAGCAGCGCCGAGAATGACGGCTCCGGCCAGAATGCCAAGCCCAATGGCGGTCTTTTTACCGGCCTGAGCTGCCGTTGTCAGTGGCAAGCTTGCTGCCATGACTACGGAAATGAATGTGATCACTGCGTTACGGGTCATTTTGTTAACTCCCTTGAATCTCGGAATTGAAGGAACAACGCGTCGGTCTCAGCCGGCGTTTTGTTGTGTGAGATGATATTCGCTCAATCCAGTCAATCGGGCTGTTCCCGTTGGAACAGGGTCGAAAAAATGTAAGGTCATCGCCACCGTCCCGTAAAAACCTTTATATTTTATGCGTTTAACACGCCCTGTGCGGAGAACACTCAGGCTTGGTTAAGCCCCGTCGCGCCAGCATCGGTCGGGTCAAATGCACACTCTTACCATTTGGTCATCGAATCATCACTTTGTCCACTACGCAGCCGCCTGCAAGGTGGGTTGTGGTGCAGATTTAATCTCAGGCTGCAAATTGCTTGTCAGTCGTGCCAAGAATTGTTGTGTGCGTTGCAACACAATATCTCGCTGACGATCGATTGTGACAATGTGATAGCTGTCTTCCAACACCACCATGTCGACGTGCCCAAGCAGTGTTTTCTGTAAAAAGAACGCGTTATCCATGCCAGCATAGTCGTCTTCACGTGGGTGAACGATCAATGTTGGCTGTTTGATGTGGCGCACAATTCCGGCCACTTTCTTGGCCAACCAGCGCCGCTCAAGCACAGCAGCGCCGGGTGTTTTGATTGGCATTTCGGGTGCGCCAGGGGCTTTTAAGGCTTTGCGGATAAAGTCGCGAATACGGGCGTCTTTGATGCCAAAGCGGTGTGGGGCTGGAAAATTAATCAGATTGGCAAGCGCCTTGTGAGGCACCAAATTGAAGAATTTAGCATACCACGGGACCTGGCGCCCGGTGAGCCAGAATGTTGGAGAGAATAACGTCAGGCCTTGAACCTGCGCCTGATGTTCATGCGCCAGCAACATGGCCAGCAACGCGCCGGTTGAAAGTCCGCCAACAATGACAGTTTCACAGCGCTTTGAAAGGTCCTTTAAGCCCTGCTCCGCAGAGTGGTACCAGTCATTCCAAGTTGAGTCGCGCAGGTCTGCGTCTCCAGCGCAGTGGCCCGCTAACTGTGGGCACAGTACTGTATAGCCCTTGCGGGCCAGGCCATTAGCGACGTAGCGCAACTCGGTCGGAGAGCCGCATAGTCCATGGATCAGCAAAATCCCAACCGGGCCACCTTCAAAAATATAACTGTGATCTTTGTCCGACATTGCCGCAAGGCCTCCTCATAAGTCTTGCTGGCGAAATTAGGGTTGTGCTTCCAGGTGCGCTGTTCCGGTCGTGACACGGCGCGCCGCGAACGCATCACACGGTTAATCGAGTTTTAACGGTGGGGTGTCCGGAACTGCGACTAGTCTGGAGTGCCGGCGTGGTTTGGTATTGCCAGCTAATGGCAGACGCGCACGATACGTGGCCGGCGGTATGCGTAGGCTGAGTAGCCCCTAACATCAAATAGGACGGGATTCGGTGTCGCGCGCGCGTGGATGCGAGCAGGCCGATTTGGCTGCGTCGCTGCCCGCGGCATCTGAGGAATTTTCGGTAGATGCTGACGACGATCTGCAATGATGCGCGGCCGTCGCTGGATACGACGGTCTGTGAGCATCAATCCCCACACAACAGCGAGCAACAAGTACATATGGCGCCAGTGATCGCTGTCGATCACCACGCCTTCGAGGACAATTGCGAATAGCGCAGCAAAAGCGACAAGGAAGAGGGGTTGTGTTGCCGTGCGGCGGAATGCGTGGCGCATGCCGGAGATCAGTGTGACACCCATGAGGATAATGAATAGTCCGCCGCCGAGCCAGCCGGCTTTGAGGAACATTGTCAGATAAACATTGTGGACTTCTTCTGAGTGGTAGGTTGGCACAAAGTCCTGCGCACCAATCCCAAGCGGATTTGAGATGATCAGCTGAATGGCCTTTATCTGCCCACCGAAGCGGCCTTCGTGACCTTGATCGTAGGCCTGAACCAGCTGTGCGCGGTGGGCCAATAGGTCGCCGATTGCATCTGATTGTGCGGCGACCAGAATACCAAGTGTCGCCAGCACACCGCCAACCAAGACCATCGCCACGATTGTCAGCTGTTGACGGTGATATTTTGCGGTTAAGAATGACAAAGAGAGATAAAGCAGGATCGCGATCAATGTTGCAGCCCACGCTCCGCGTGAAAAGCTGAGCAAGACGCCCAAAGTCAGAAGTCCCAGGAAGCCAACGGAAAATGCTTTTTTCAATCCGAAGCCGTTGAGGAACATGTGCAGGCTATAGATGACTGCTGGGACGAGAAAGGCACCAAAAACGTTTGGATCCTTAAAGGGGCCGGATCCGCGGCTGTACTTTGTAAACAGTTCAGCGGCACCGGGTAAGAGATTGAAGTAGCCAATGAGTGCAGTTAGTGCCGCAAATAAAGCAGCGGCTGTGTAGGCGTTGAGGATAAGCCGCGCGTGGGCTTCTGGCCTGCGGGCAACAAAGGCTGCAAAAATCACCGCAGCAACAAAAAGATAGATGCTCACCATCGAGTGGATCAACGACGCACCAACGTGGCTTGACACCATCACCGAAGCAATATGACAACCAGCGATTGCCATCCACATCACTAGGAAAGCTTTTAGTCCAGCATTGAAGGTCACCAAGCCAACAACCGGCAGGGCGATGATCAACCCAAGGGTCAGAACATCAACCGGTGCCGGTTCTGCGAAGACAAAAGCACTTGACAAGACAGTGAGCGCGACCAAAGCCAAGACGGCCTTATGCACAAAGCTTTTTGGGCCACCTATCGTGAGCGAAGGGTGAAGCTTTGGCCGAGGGCGTTCAGAGGATATCAAAGAGTGTGCGGTCACGTTTTTAGTTTCTTTCAAACGCCGGAGCCATCGCGGATTGTGATAAATCAGTAGGCGTTTTCGTTATTGAGCAATGACGACGGGGTTTTGAGCAGGATGTAGAGATCAAACAGCAAGGACCAGTTCTCGATGTAGTAGAGATCATGGGCGACGCGCTTTTCGATCTTCTCGGTCGTATCCGTTTCACCGCGCCAGCCGTTGACTTGTGCCCAACCTGTGATGCCAGGCTTCACTTTGTGCCGGGCAAAATATCCGTCGACAGCTTGATCGTAGAGTTTGTCAGCCGCCTTTGCTTTGACG
>JAHZKN010000284.1 GCA_022600335.1 Alphaproteobacteria bacterium | reverse complement strand
GTGGTTATCGCCAAAGGTGACGAAGCACTTTATGACGAAGCAATCGCGCCAATCGCAAACTCAACACTGGCAATCCGTGCAACTCACATTTTGAATCTCCCGGTATCAGGTGGCAAAACCCGACAAGCTTCAGTTCGCGCAGGCCTCATTGCGCTGAATATCAGTGAAAAGGCCAACACAAATACTCCAGATCACGTCCTCATTCACGACGCAGCCCGCCCGTTCATTTCAAGTGAAATCATTGATCGTTGTATCGACCAACTTCATGACCATCGCGCCTGTCTCGTTGCAATCCCGGTAAGTGATACGATCAAAAAAGCAAATGACGACGGCCACATTCTGCAAACCATTGATCGATCTTCATTGTGGGCCGCACAAACGCCGCAGGGATTTGAGTATGGCTTCATTGCGCAAGCGCATGATAAGGCCCACAAGGAAGGCAGAAACGATTTCACAGACGATGCAGCCGTTGCGGAATGGGCCGGAGCAATCGTACACATTGTTGAAGGCGATTCCGCCAATATCAAACTCACCACCAAGGAAGATCTGACAATGGCTGAAAAGTCACTTTCCCGCGACTCCACTCCACCCTTGACTGATTTCCGTGTTGGGACTGGCTATGACGTTCACGCGTTTGATGATGGGAATGCAGTTATCATTGGCGGCGTTTCCATCCCTCACAATCGCAAACTAAAGGGCCACTCGGACGCTGATGTGGGGCTACACGCCATTACAGATGCCATTCTGGGGGCAATTGCCGATGGCGACATTGGCACCCATTTCCCTCCTTCAGACCCTCAGTGGAAGGGTGCAGCTTCAGATCTATTCCTGAAAGATGCTGTCCGCAGAATCGACGAACTAAGCGGAAAACTGTCCAATATTGACCTGACTTTGATTTGCGAAGAACCAAAGATTGGTCCTCATCGCCCCGCCATGCGAGAAAGCATTGCCAAAATCTGCAACATCTCGGAAGGTCGCGTAAGCGTGAAGGCAACAACTTCGGAGAAACTCGGATTTACTGGCCGCAAGGAAGGCATCGCCGCACTCGCAAGTGTCTTGGTCCGTTTACCTGAAATGGAAGACTAGTTCATTCCCTATTCTCTTTGCGTGGAGACGCCATCATGTATGTTCCAGCAGATGCCATTGAACTTGCCAATGAAGTGCTCGAAATTGCAGATCAGAACAACTACACACTCGCGGCGGCAGAAAGCTGCACCTCCGGCATGATTTCCGCCACTTTGACTGAAATCCCAGGTGCCTCCAAAAGCTTTGATCGCGGTTTTGTCACCTATTCCAACCTGGCAAAAACTGAAATGCTGGATGTTCCTGCAGAAATGATCGTCCAATGCGGAGCCGTCAGCGAAGAAGTGGCCCGCGCCATGGCAGAAGGCGCGCTGGACAACTCAGATGCTGATTTTGTGGTTGCAGTAACAGGCATCGCTGGCCCGGCGGGCGGCTCAAAAGGCAAGCCGGTTGGTCTGGTTCATTTTGCAGTCTCCTCCAAGCATTACCCGCAAGTGCATGAGAGTAAAATTTTTGCGACAATGTCACGTGAAGGTGTCCGCGCAGCAACCTGCGAGCACGCTATGATCATGCTAATCGAGGCTATGACGCAAAAGACCTATCATGTCATCGAATAGCAACTACTGGCAGATTGACCAGCTACTGCAAACAGAAAAGGCGGCCACAGGCCGCCTTTTTTTGTATTGTGTCAAATCCAATCACGAACTGACGAGATATGGCACTGGATCCACCGGATCACCTTTCACGCGCAGCTCAAAGTGCAATTGCGGGCTATCGACCTCGCCGGTTTTACCTGCCTCGGCAATAATCTGACCACGCCGCACTTGCTGACCTTTGCCAACCAACAGCTTGTTGTTATGCGCATAAGCAGTCACCCAGCCGTTGGCATGCTGAACCAGCACAAGGTTGCCATAACCTTTGAGTTTGCTACCAGAATAGATGACAGTCCCACTCTCAGCGACGCGAACCGATGTACCAGCAGGAACTGCCAGATTAATCCCATCATTCCGACCACCATCACGCTTGCGACCATAAGCAGAGATGATACGTCCACGAACAGGCCAACGGAATTTTGGCTGATTAGACGCAGAAGCCGGACGAACAACCTGCTGCGGTGCAACCTGCGGAGCAGTAGTTGCAGCATCACTCACAGTCTTTGAACCAGAAGCATCCCTTGGCTGCAAAGCTGCTACCTTGCGGCGTGCTTTTGGCTTAGGCAATGCAGTCAACACGCCCGTATTCTGCTTACGAACCACAGGATTGGAATTTGCAACCAGATTGCGCGGCTTTGACATTGGCACTCGGGTAATCCGCGCAGCCTGCGCAATTGGCGCTGACGGACGTGCAGTCACACCCCCAAAAGGCTGGCGATTGATTGAGGCCGTTGCAGTATAGTCAATATTGTTGGCGCCGCCATTGGAACCAGGCACATGCAAACGCTGCCCCATCCGCAATGGTGCGTTTGGTTGCATATTGTTGGCCGCAGCCAAGCTGGAAACAGACACATTGTAGCGACGCGCCACACCAGTCAGCGTTTCACCAGGCATCACCATATGGCGCTGATCAGCATTCGCAGTTTGCTGCATCTTGATGATCTGCTGCCCATAAGGCGTTCGGCTCTGCAAACGCAAAGGATTTGGCTTTGGTGTCCGCATGGAAGAAGGCGGCACAAAACCTTGCTGTACTGCGCCGGAATTGACTGAAGCAACCGACCCAACACCCTGCTGCTGATAAACCGGAATGAGAACACGCTGACCTGGAGCAATGAAGCTCTGGTCCATCAAGCCATTCACATCAGCAATCGCTTTGGCGGGCACGCCATAACGGCGTGACAGAGCATTGATGTCGTCTCCTGGACGAACGGTGATCATAGACCCACCGGCACTCGTCCATCGACCGCTTGTACGAGCCACTTGGGCACGATTAAGAGAAACAGGTGCAACCGAAGCTACTTTAGCTTGATTGCCGACATTCGGCTGAACACTCACCCGCTGCGGATTTGGAATAGCTGCAGGTGGACGAATGGAAGCCGTGGATGTGTAGTCGACTTTCTTGCCGCGCGGCCCTGGCTTTGGCAGCGAGAAGAATTTCGCAATTGAGAAGCTCTTCTTTTCTGGCTGCTGCGGCATTGGAGGCATAGCCTGAGGCGCAATAGGAACCTGAGTGGATGGTGCAGAAACGCGATTGGGCGAAATGGCCGCCGTTGACGTGCGATCCAAACCAATCTTCGGGCGAGGCCCAGGACGTGGCAGCGAATAGAAGGTTGTGATCTTCTCAACAGGACGGTTCAGGACTTCCTTACTGATCGCCCCCGTTGGAGCATAGTCAGGACGAACCACTGGCTGCTGATAAACATAAGAGGGCTGCTGCACGACCACAGGCACCTGAACTGGCTGATAGACAGGAACAGGGGCTGCACGATAGACCGGCACTTGCGGAGCGGTATAAACCGCCTGCTGAGCAGGATAAGTCGGAACGGTAGCCTGTGCGACCCGCATGGGCTTGATGGAATTGGTAACCACGGGAGCGGCTTGCACAGTCGGCGCCGTATAAACTGGCTGCTTGTAGTCGACCGCTTGCGTGGCAGGCAAGGCCGCGGGC
>JAHZKN010000283.1 GCA_022600335.1 Alphaproteobacteria bacterium | reverse complement strand
TGTGGCTGGTACCTTGCAGTGCGACTGTGTTGTCGGCCAAGCGCGTTAATTTGAAAGATGCGGATAGATTGTATACCTGACTCGCCGCATCACCGTCTTGGCGCACAAGCGTTGACGTCACAGCTTCGCGAATAGCGATATCAAGACGATAGTTTGGTGGCAGTGCATGGCCGCCACCTGTGGTCTGGAAGATCAATTCATTGCGAATTTTCTGACCAACGCGACCAGGAATTTTGCCAACGTCAACCTGGGCTAGTTTTTCTGTTGCGCTCGCGCCGCCAACCGCGGCAGACCCGTTGAGCGGGCGAAAGCCTCCGTTGCCACAGGCAGCCAACAATGGCACAGCAACCGCAATCACGGCACACGTCCGAAGCGCACGGCTTAACGCCGGGCCCCTCCTGGGTCGGGTCCCTAAATTTGGATCCCCACCACGTGGGTTGCTAGCCAACAACATTGACGATCCTCTGCGGTACGACGATGACTTTTTTCGGTTGTCGACCGTCAAGTATGCGCGCCACCGATGGCAATGCCAGGGCAGCACGTTCAATCTCATCTTTTGCGGCATCACGGGCGATGGTTAGCTCGTCGCGCCGCTTCCCGTTCACCTGTACGGCAATGGTGATCTTATCGTCAACGAGCAACGCCGGATCTGCCTCTGGCCAGGGCTGATTGGCGACCAAAGTGTTGTATCCAAGCCGCGCCCAGCATTCTTCCGCCAGATGCGGCATCATTGGGGCGATGGACTGGACCAATATTTCAGCTGAGTCCCGTAACGCCCAGTCTAAACCTTGGGATTGCTTGCTGGTTGCTGCGGAAAGACTGTTGGTGAACTCGTAAATCTGAGCCACAGCAACGTTAAACCTAAGAGATTCAATACTCGTGGCGACACTATCTAGGGTCTTATGGGCTGATTTTCTGAGATCTGCAGCCAATTCGCCAAGTTGATCGGGTTGTTTGGTGCCGGGGGCAACAGCGCGCTCGGCGACCTCGTCGATCAGCCGCCACACCCGCTGAACAAAGCGGCCGGCAGCGGTAATGCCAGACTCGGTCCAAATGACATCGCGCTCTGGAGGGCTGTCTGAGAGCATAAACCAGCGCGCGCAATCAGCGCCCCAATGCTCCAGAATGTCATCTGGATCAACCAGGTTCTTCTTCGACTTCGACATTTTTTCGATGCCACCGATGGTCACTGGCGCACCGGATTTAAGTTCCGTCGCAACGCGCGCTTTGCCCTCGCCCTCGATTTTGATGTCGGTTGGCAGCAGCCACGCACCGCCCTCAGACTTGTAGGTTTCGTGCGTCACCATGCCTTGGGTGAACAGCGCCTTGAAAGGTTCGCGCAGCTTGGTTTTCAATTGGCCGGAGTCACACATCGCACGGAAGAAAAACCGCGAGTAGAGCAAGTGTAAAATCGCATGCTCAATGCCGCCAATATACTGATCAACCGGCAGCCAATACTGTGCCGCGTCCTGATCAATCGGCGTCGCAGCATCAGGCGCCGTAAAGCGTGCATAATACCAAGAGCTGTCGACAAACGTGTCCATGGTATCGGTTTCACGCCGCGCCGGTTTGGCACACGTGGGGCAGGCGACATTTTTCCATGTGGGATGGCGGTCCAATGGATTGCCAGGCTTATCAAACTCCGCATCATCGGGCAGGACCACCGGTAAGTCATCATCAGGCACCGGGACCGGCCCGCAGTCGTCGCAATGAATAAAGGGAATCGGACAGCCCCAATAGCGCTGCCGGGAGACGCCCCAATCGCGCAGGCGGTAGTTGATCTGGCGTTGCCCCACCGGTTGCCCAGCCAAGACCTCACCACTCAGTTGATCGGCAACAGTTTCAAAGGCCTGCTCGGGTGTTGATCCATCGAGAAAACGCGAATTGATCATCGTTCCGCCGCCTTCAACGGCTGTGTTGGTGATGGCAAACGTTGCAGCGTCTTCTCCAGCGGGTAACACCACCGGCACAACGGGCAAGTCGTATTTGCGGGCAAAATCGAGGTCGCGTTGATCGCCCGACGGGCAGGCAAAAATAGCGCCGGTGCCGTAGTCCATCAAAACAAAGTTGGCCACCCAAACTGGCAGCAACCAGTCTTTGTCCAACGGGTGGACGGCGCGAATTCCGGTGTCAAAGCCGTGTTTTTCAGCTGTTTCTAATTCAGCGGCCGTGGTGCCGGCGCGTCTACAATTGTCGCAGAACTTGGCCAGGTCAGGATTGTTTTTGGCAGCTGCAATGGCAAGGGGATGGTCAGGCGCAATCGCCAGAAAGGACGCTCCAAACAAAGTGTCTGGCCGCGTTGTGTACACTTGCAGTTCGCTTTGACTTGCAGGGGCCGTCGCTTTCTCCAAGGCCCAGCGGATCAACATTCCTTCGGAACGACCGATCCAATTGGTTTGCATCAAGCGCACTTTGTCGGGCCAGTTCTCCAGTGTTCTAAGATCTTCCACCAATTCATCGGAGTAGGCGGTGATCTTGAAGAACCACTGCGTCAACTCGCGTTGTTCAACCTCTGCACCGGAGCGCCAGCCCTTGCCATCGATCACCTGTTCGTTGGCCAACACCGTGTGATCCACTGGGTCCCAATTGACGCGTGAAGATTTTCGATAGGCGAGACCCTTGGTATAAAGATCCAGGAATAGCTTTTGCTGATGGCGGTAGTAGGCGACGTCGCAGGTGGCGAATTCGCGACTCCAATCCAGTGACAATCCCATCGATTGTAACTGACTTTTCATGGTTGCGATGTTGGCGAGGGTCCAGGTGCCGGGATGGGTTTTGTGTTCCATCGCCGCGTTTTCTGCCGGCATGCCAAAAGCGTCCCAACCCATCGGGTGTAAAACATTAAAGCCCTTGGCGGCTTTGTAGCGGGCAAACACATCGCCCATGGAATAGTTGCGCACATGGCCCATGTGGATGCGCCCGGAAGGATAGGGAAACATCTCCAGCACGTAGCATTTGGGTCGGCTGTCGTGATTGTTAGCGCGATGTAGGCCGGCCTGCTGCCAGACCTTGCGCCAATGCTTTTCGCGCGCCGGTGCATTGTAACGTTCGCTTGCCATGGGGCCTTATGTCTCTAAAACGTCTTACAAAAGAGGTCCGTCATCTGGCGCTCTATGAGCCCTGAATGGCGGGTGGGGTCAAGGTGGGACGCCGACGCATGATCGACAGCAATGGGACCCCGGGGTCTGAAACCAATACGCCTGTACGCCGCTTGGCCGCTGTTGATGAAAAAATCACTGAGGCCGCCCGCGACGTCGGGAGATCAGCTGACTCTGTCACACTAATTGCCGTCTCGAAGACTTTTGCAGCAGACGATATTCTCCCCGTTCTTGAGGCCGGTCATCGCGATTTCGGCGAAAACCGCGTGCAGGAGGCACTTGCCAAATGGCCCGCTCTCAAGACGCAATTTCCAGACACCCGTGTGCATCTGATTGGACCCCTACAATCCAACAAGACCAAGGATGCGGTGGGGCTGTTTGATGCCATCCATTCCATCCACCGGCCCAAGATCGCGCGCGCGGTCGCCGATGAAATGGCGCGACAAGGGCGGACGCTTGAGTTGTTTATTCAAGTCAACACGGGCGAAGAAGAGCAAAAGGCGGGTGTGATGCCTCGCGATGCGCAACGCTTTGTCGCTGAATGCCAGCAAGACATCGGCCTCAACATTCAAGGTTTGATGTGCATCCCACCGACAGATGAAGAACCTGCAGTGCATTTTGCATTCCTCGCCAAGCTGGCGTCGGACTGTGGGGTTTCAGGTCTCAGCATGGGCATGAGCGGTGACTTTGAAACGGCGATCCGTTTCGGTGCCAGCCACGTGCGTGTTGGCTCAGCCATTTTTGGAGAGCGTGGGTAGCGCGCCGACACAGTGCTCATTTTTTCTCCCCGATTTATCCATAGACAAATTCGTGCCGAGACCCTGGTAGGCGGTGCCAAATGGTAGGGTCAACTCAAAGCGATTCGGTAGTGCGTTCGCGTGAAACTCCCATGCAACTCATGAGGCAGATCCGATGACCGCAGCCACCGCACGCAAGCTTGAACAAGAAGCCGACAACGCTGCCGCCGAGGCGGCCAAAGAGGCGCGCGCCGAGGTGTTGGCGCAG
>JAHZKN010000028.1 GCA_022600335.1 Alphaproteobacteria bacterium | reverse complement strand
TTGATCGTATTCGTCGCGACACGGAAATGAATGACCCGTCGGGCGCGATGTCGAAAAGTCAGTTGCTGTCGGAAACCGGGCGTGTGTACTTGTTCCTCGCCCATGCGCGTGGACGCATTCGTTGATTAACCCGGCGCTGTAACGACTGGCACATCCGTCTGCAAGTCGGAAGGCATGTTAGCCTCCATGGCGCAACACCCCACATTAAAAGTTTCAGCCACTGTTGAATCGTGGCCGCTTGCACAACCGTTTGTCATCTCGCGAGGCGCGAAGACAGCGGCCGACGTCTTGGTTGCATCAATCTCTGACGGTTTGCATGTTGGTCGCGGCGAGTGCGTTCCTTATGCACGATATGGCGAAGGCACCGCGGACGTTGAACGCACGATCTTGAATTGGGCGCCATCGCTCGACCGCGCAACGTTGCACAGCACTCTGCCCGCTGGAGCCGCACGCAACGCGATTGACTGTGCACTGTGGGACCTTGAAGCAAAGCAATCCGGAACATCCACCAGCCAGCGCCTCGGCGTACCGCTGACCGCGGGCATCGAAACCGCATTTACCCTCAGCCTCGCCGCACCGGATGACATGGCTCAAGCTGCAAAGCGTGCAAACCACCTCAAACTGTTGAAACTCAAGCTCGGCGGTGGCCGCGAAGATGCCCAGCGCATGCGCGCCGTACGCACTGCCCGCCCTGACGCCAGATTGATCGCCGATGCAAACGAAGCCTGGACTGCACGCGATCTTGGTTCGCTCATGCAAACCGCAGCTGAGCTTGAGTTTGAAATGGTGGAACAGCCGCTCCCTGCGGAAAATGATGCGGCTCTCGCAGACCTTCTCCATCCGCTACCCGTGTGTGCAGACGAGAGTCACCACACGGAAGACGATCTTCGTGGATTGGTTGGCCGCTATGACGCTATCAACGTCAAGCTCGACAAAGCCGGTGGTTTGACAGCCGCGTTAGATGCGGTGGCCACTGCGCGTGCGCTCAACTTCAAGGTCATGATCGGTTCAATGGTTGCAACGTCGTTGGCCATCGCACCGGCATTTGTCTTGGCGCATCAGGCCGATTGGATTGATCTTGATGGACCCCTTTTGTTGACCGAGGATCGCAAAACCGGCTTTCGTTTTGACAAAGCCACCATGTCGCCACCGCCTGCTGGCCTTTGGGGCACGCCAGACTAGAGCGTTTCCGGCTTAGCGGAATCACCTGGCCAGCCCGCTCCCCCGCCCCACGTCGACCTACAGGTTCGGACCAACGGGAAGCTTGGGACCGATTTCAGCCTCGCGGGCCTCCTCCTCTGAAAGCGTCTCACCCCACAGCATACCGCCAGTCCAATGCCTGGTGAGATAAACAGCAGCACACAATCCAAGTGCGGCAATGGCTGCCATGACAAAATATCCATCGCCTTTGATATGCGCATAGAGCGGCCCGGATGCCAGCGTTGCAGCACCGATTGCGACGCCCGCCGCGCAGCCGCCATAAAGTGCCTGCGCGGTTCCCGCTGCGCCCTCTGGAATGGCGCGCGCCATAAAGTAGATCGCACCCAGATGCGTGGCGCCATAGGTCAGCCCATGCAAGATCTGCAACGGCACCAAGACCAAAAGTCCAGGATCAAAACTCATCACCAACCAGCGCGCAACTGCGGCAACCCCACCGGCGATCATCAAACCAACGGCACCGAGACGCGCAACGGCTGCACCGGAGTAGGCGAACAAAAGGACTTCAGCCAGCACGCCGATCGCCCACAGGGCGCCGATCCACGCGGTCGATAGCCCCTGCGCTTTCCAATGCAGCGCACCGAATGTGTAAAAAAATCCGTGCGCACCCTGGATGGCACTGCAGGCGAGTAAAAACACGACGAACACACCGCTCAACAGCAACTGTTTGGCATCAGAGCGATGCACATCTGACGTCGCAGGTGCGGTTGCGGTGTGCGCTGCCGTTTCAGATTTGGCACGCTGCATCGTCGCAGCCCGCGGCAACGCCCAACCCGCAGCCAATGTTGCCACCGCCCCCAGCACCAACATCGGCACGATGACATGCGCACCCTGCCAATCCACCATCCATCCGCCGACAAACCCAACGCTGATGAAGGCGAGAGAGCCCCATAGCCGCATGCGGCCATAGTCGAGACCGTCAGATTTGACGCTCTGCACCGCAATGGTTTCAACCAGCGGCATCATGGTGGCGACACACAACGTGAAGCCCAGGCAAACAAGGAAGATCGCCCAGAAGCCGCTCATCATGGTCAGCAACACACCAAGCCCGATAGCCAATGCGGCAAGGATGAGGATCACTTGCCGGTGCGCTTTGTGTTGGTCCGCATAAATGGCGAGCAACGGTGCAAAGCCCAGGCGCAGAAACAGGGGCGTTGCCGTGATGACTGCAATTTCAAAGGCCGACAGCCCCGCCCAATCCAACCAGATCGGCAGGAATGGAAGATGCAATCCGAGAATTAAGAACAACGCTGCGAAAAAAGCAGCGATGCGCGTGCCGGTGCCAAGGCGGCGAATGGCTGAAATGATGCTGGGAGGCTCAGTCGATGCGGTCATGATCGCGGTGGTGATAGCATGAAGTGCGGCGGATGTTCAGCGCGGTGCTGCCCCTCACCCCAGCCCTCTCCCCATGGCGTGAACGCTTTGGGAAGAGGGAATGACAACATCTTTTGCCGCATGACGCCTGTGCATAGGCGAGAGGGGATTGTGGCACCACGTCTCCCTCTCCCCGCAGGCGGGGAGAGGGTTGGGGTGAGGGGCAGAGGAAGGTGTGAGACTCCCCAAAATCGTTTTTGGAATGTTGGCAAAGTGACTAACAAAACGCTCCACCGTCATTCCCGCGAAGGCGGGAAACCAATTCACCCAAGATCGTGGTGAGCATTGGCCATTAAAACCTCTACGGCTCGTCTATCCAAACGTGCTTGGATCCCCACCTGCGTGGGGATGACGTTCGTGAAATGGCCAGGGTTGAGCCCACCAACACGACCTTGGGACGTGTTGGGCAGCCTCACCTCCGAGTTGCACAAAAAAACCCGGCGGCTCTGGGCAGGAGCCGCCGGGTTTCAATTCGCAGGTGTGTTCGGGAGAGAGATCCCTGAGGTGTTACTAGAGAGGTGGTAAGCGCATCTTCAGACCAACCGAAAGAATGTCGACGGAAGAGTCG
>JAHZKN010000282.1 GCA_022600335.1 Alphaproteobacteria bacterium | reverse complement strand
TGACGCGTGGTGATGCGACCGCGTAGCGGTGGTATATTGCGGTGGCATCGAGGTGCGAAGCGATACAATCGTCACCCAAGTTGCATATTTGCTCAGGCCGTGAATTTGGATAGGCTCGAATTTGGCCAGATCTTGAAGTTGGAATCAGCGGGGTACTTCGTGCATGGCGCTGCGTCTTGTGTTTATGGGAACGCCTGCCTTTTCTGTGCCGTGTCTGCGTCAGATTGTGGCTGCGGGTCATGACATCGTTGCCGTCTACACACAGCCACCGCGTCCAGCGGGGCGGGGCATGGAAGAGCGCAAATCGCCTGTCCATGTCGTCGCTCAATCGCAGCGGTTGCATGTTGAAACGCCGGTGACGTTCAAGTCCGGCGATGCGCAGAAAAAGTTTCTCAGCCTTGAAGCAGATGCAGCCGTTGTTGTCGCTTACGGATTGTTACTGCCGCAGTCGATTGTCAGTGGAACCAAGTTGGGTTGCTTTAATCTCCATGCCTCTAAGTTGCCGCGCTGGCGCGGTGCTGCTCCCATTCAACGCGCAATTATGAGTGGCGATGCTGTGACAGCGGCAACCGTTATGCGTATGGATGAGGGCCTTGATACGGGTCCAATCTGCTTAGAACATCGCGTTGCAATTGACCCCAATATGACGGCAGGCGACCTGCACGACCATATTGCGACCTGTGGTGCTGATTTGATGGTTGAGGCGTTAGCTGAACTTGAGAAAGGTACGTTGCCAGAGCATCCGCAATCCGCTGCTGGCGTTACATATGCGCGCAAACTTGAAAAGTCTGAGGCGCGCATGGACTTCGATCGTCCAGCAGACACAGTTCACAACCATGTTCGCGGCCTGTCGCCTTTTCCCGGTGCCTGGTTTGAAGTCAGAGATCCATCCGGCAGCCTCAATCGGATTAAGGTGCTTGAATCTCGGGTTGCCGGCAGCCGCGAACTTGCGGGTCTCGGCTTCGGCGGCGATGACAGTGCAAAGGCTCCACTTTCCCCGCCGGGGACTGTGCTCGATGAGGGTTTAACCATTGCCTGCGCCACAGGGGCACTCCGCTTGCTAAAGGTGCAGCGGGCCGGACGTCGCGTTGCCACCGCAGCAGAGTTTCTGCGCGGCTTCAATATGCCGAAGGGCACCATTGTGTCTGGCTGACGTTGGTTTTTCTCGGTGAAATCCAGCACTGTTAATCATGGTTTACGATCGGTTAAGGTCGCTGAGGACAGACAGGCTAAGCTCTCCTCCATCTCTCTCGTCATGAGCGCTCCGGAGGAGTTTTACAGTTATGCGTCATTTAATCAGAGCGGCCCTCGTTGTTGCCGGTGTCACGGCGGCTCAACCCGTCTTGGCCCAATGGAACGACAAAGCCTACACCACCCGAATTGAAACCCGCCCCTACTATGGTGCCACAGTCACCGTCGAAAGCGGCGTGCGCGTATTTCGCGGCATCCCGCCAACGCGTCATATGATTATCAACCCGCATGGTGCAACACCATTGCAGCTTGGTATCAACGATACGCGTATCCTTGAAAAGAGCACTAGTACTAACAATTTCTTTGATCGGACGTCACGCGGTGGCCCGGCCGGGGTTGGCGGATTTGTTGCCGGTGCTGGTTTTGGCCATGGCAAATTTAGAGCGAACGGCAAACGGTTTCGCGATCGGCCGGGTCGCATCGGCGTTCCCCGACGTCGAGCCGCACAAGGTCGCCCATGATTCACGCCTTGCTTGATGGGTGATGGCGGTCGCGACTAAAGTCAACGCCTAAACTGGGTGACCAATCTGTTGTTTGGTCTGTTAAGCGCCGTCGAATTCGACTATTGCCTATCACGTTGCATGCGAGAGCCGCATGCAACGTGTTTTTTTATGCGGAATTTGGATTGAGCTATGCCCCGCTATCGCATCACAATCGAATATGACGGCACGGGGTTTGTCGGTTGGCAGGAACAGGCCAGCGGGCCAACCGTACAAGCTGCAATTGCGGACGCAATTTACAAGTTTTCGGGTGAGCGCGTTGCGGTAAAAGGAGCCGGGCGCACAGATTCTGGCGTGCACGCGCTTGGCCAGGTAGCGCATTTTGATTTGAGCAAAGAATGGGAGCCGTTTCGCATTCAGGAAGCAGCGAACTTTCACCTCAAACCGCATCCTATTGCCGTTGTATCGTGCTCACCGACGTCACCAGACTTTGACGCACGATTTGATGTGCTATCCCGACGCTATCTTTATCGCATCTTGTCGCGTCGGGCGCGGCCGGCTCTCGATCAACAGCGTGTATGGTGGGTGCCAACCCGCCTTGACGTTGATCGCATGCATGCGGCAGCGCAATCCATTCTGGGATTGCATGATTTCACAACTTTTCGTGCATCCCTTTGCCAAGCAAAGTCACCGCGCAAAACACTGGATGCATTGCGCGTGTCTCAGGTTGGCGAAGAGGTACACATTGAGGCCGTCGCGCGCTCGTTTTTACATAACCAAGTACGGTCAATGGTCGGCAGTCTAAAGCTTGTTGGCGATGGCAAATGGCCGCCTGCTGAAATGAAAGCCGCACTACTGGCTGCAGACCGGTCGCGATGCGGGCCCGTCGCGCCTGCTTGTGGGCTCTATCTTGTCGAGGTCACGTATCCTTCTCTAAACTGATCGCTGGCGCCAAGGGAAAGGCGTGCCAACCAGCATCGCAAACTTGTGTCTGCTTGTGAGGAATGAACTGCCGTGCATGTGGTGCGCTGCAATGGGCGCACGGGACCGGAAGTGGACATTGCCGCAGCGGGAATTAATGAAGTAATATTGGGACAAGACCAGTAGGTAGCCGAAAGTTAGCTTTTCTAGGAACTATGAGATGCGAAGTTTTATTTGCTGCATTGCAATGTTTGTCGGCTGGGTCTCGAGCCCAATTAACGCGAATGAGGCGATGCAAAATTCGCAAACTGATGGCAAACGTCTGAGCCTCTACACAGCGACTCCGGTACAGGCCGGGATACGATATGGCCAGGCCGCTGGAGTAACGCTAGTTTGCTACGGTCTAAAGACAACGGATGCTGTCGATGCGCTCAAGGCTAGATTCAAGGATGAAGATCTGGCTGTATTCAACGAACAGTCAAACAAAGTTTTGAAGTCTTGGGTTCAGACATTAAATTGTGAAAAAAGCGGCGGGCCTAACGAGTGTAAGCTTTCGCACGTGTGGAGCTGCCAACAAGCACTTAAGGAAATAGGACCCGACGGAACGGCGCTGCCTGGTCTCGTTGAACAAAAAACAAGATAAAACAAATTCAAAGCTCCATTCTTGCACTTTGCCATTGGCGTTGATCGCCCGAGATTGAGAGTTGCCGATGATTGCGGCTCTGCAGATAGGCCCGCGACATCGGATCTAAGTGCGCTTGTGACCTTGGTCGAATTTTGAGTGCAATAAAATGTTGCAGTTTTGGGTGCCCTGTAGCGTGAGCCAACACAAATGAGAGTTAATCGAGTGCAGGTAAGAAAGATAATCGAAGTCAATGACTGTATGCAGACGGGCTACCGTTACGCGTGCATCGCTCCCGCAGGCAAAGGCTTTTTCGAGGGATTTTGCCCGTACTACACACCGTCACAAATGCTGAAAATGGGTGTATTTGAAGGAAAATATCTCAATGATTGCAGAGGTGAATTTCCCACGGAATGGTTTAAAGAAGCAAAGATCAGTGATGTGGCAGACCCCGCATTGAATTATTTTGGCGTCAAAAGCCGACAGCCGCTATCAGTCTGGCAACAAAAGGGCTGGATCTATGGGCCCGACCCACGCGGTTGGTTTCAATGGTACTGCAGGTATTTTCTTGGACGACGATTGCCCGAGCTTGATGCAGTCCAGATCAAACGTTGGCGGGGTTTTGCCCGACATGCAGGTCAGATCCGGGCAAACTGTGAGCCGGGTGATATCTTCTGCCGGCGGCGTCAACGTCAAGCCTTGTTACAGTGGTCCCATGATCCGCTGATATAGAATTGGGCCTGAAACTCACACGAAGGTGAGCTTGTTTCACAGTCGGACTGAGTCAACTTGTGAACACCACGCGCGATATCATGCGCTACACTACGTCTCACCCGCAACCCAAAACTGTGAGGGCACCCCCATGACCACGCCCAAATATCCGAACGAAAGCGAAGCATACCGCGTTGCCCGAGACAAGCTGCTCGAAGAGGAAAAGGCACTCATCGCAAAGGTCAAGGACGTGGCGGCAAAGCGCCGGGCTCTGCCGAGCGGCGGTAAGCTTAAGGAGGACTATGTTTTTGTCGCGGCCAACGACACCAACCTCGGCGACGATGTCCGGTTCTCGGAGCTGTTCCGGGATAAGCCGACGCTGCTGCTGTACAGTTACATGTATGGAGACACCTGGGACAACCCGTGCCCGTCATGCACGTCGCTCATCGATGGCTTAGATCGTGCGGCGATTTCAGTGAACCAGACCACGGCGCTGACCATCGTTGCCAAGGCGCCCGCAACCAAACTCAACGCGTGGGCAAATAAAAGAGGCTGGCAGCATATCAATCTTGTCTCTGCGGAGAACACCAACTACCTCAGGGACTATCTGTGCCAGAACGACGATACAGACAAATCTTTGATGCCGATCATGCACGTCTTCACCAAGCGTGATGGTGTGATCCATCATTTTTGGGCCTCCGAGATGAAAGGCAACCACATGGATATGGTTTGGCCGTACTGGAACCTGATGGATATGACCCCCGAGGGCCGCCCTGACCGGATGACGCCGCCGCAAAATTTCCGCTCCGAGTTTCTGGAAGAGCATTATTTGTAAGACCGTCGGCGAAGCAAGCAGATAAGCCGCATTGATGGTGACGGCCAATGTGACCTCGTGCGCAGCCGCGATTCGCACCGGTCTCTACGGGCGGTAACGGATCAAACGGCAACTAAACAGGCCGTGGCGTCGGGCGTTCTGTGATGCAACAGCCTTGCCCGTCTCCGACGTTGGGCCTGTACTTTTATTTGAGTGGATCTGCCGGACTGTGTCCCCTTGCTCTGTTGGACTCATAAAATCCCCTCCGTTTTTCTCGAAATCATTTGGGAAATTCTAAATCGGTTTGCAGTATCCGTCAGCTGTTCAGCAAAGTGCACACTGGTGGAAAAGGAATGGTCAGCTTTGCAGAGGGAGGGGAAATGTCGTGCCAATGGTCTTCAGAGCTAGCGATGTCTGCATTATCCAAGAGCGGACGTGCCTTCAGAATCACTGACCGCCGCTTGTGACCAGTAGCGGACATAGGGTCTCTAAAGACCTTAGTCATGTTAATTGGATGCAATCTCTCGAAGAAATTGTTCATTTTGATTGTGTGAAAGAACAGTGGTCCGTCCTCTGTTTTTCCGCTATTTCTGCTAAAGCTTTTGAAGTTCACACTGCAATTCAGTTTTAGGAGTTGTGACTATGACCACAAATCATGGACGTTGTGATTGCGGTGATATTGA
>JAHZKN010000281.1 GCA_022600335.1 Alphaproteobacteria bacterium | reverse complement strand
TCTGATTTTCGCGGGTATCGATGTGATCGGCGACTATTTGACGGAAATCAACGTTACGTCGCCAACGGGCTTGCGCCAGATTGAGGCATTTGATGGCACCAACATCGCCGCCAAGATCTGGGACGTGGTGGAAGATAAACTCAGTTAACAGCAGATGACTGACGTTTGCAGAGAAGCAAATCGCGTTTGCGCCCCGTAGTTTCGCAAATTTCGGCCACATAGAAAGCTCATACAAGGTTGCTCTCAAAACTGTGACCGGTCGTCACTCGTAATCACCTGTAACGTACGGGACTGTGACCGCTCACAATCCCTGCGCATGACATCCTGCAAGGCGTTGGCATTTGTGCCAAGCGCGTAAATCTAACCTTGAAAGGAACCGATAATGAAACGGATGTTTTTGAGTGCTGCTGCATTGGCTGCGTTGTCAATGCTGTCTGCGCCGCCCGTCATGGCCAATGACGTGACTGACACTGTTCGTGCACGTGGTAATGCGCGTGCTGGTGGGCCCACAAATGCTCACGATGCGTGGATCTTGGACCGCTATGGTGCCTTGAGCGGAACATATACGAACGGCAGCACGTACGATAACTCGACGACATCGTTGAGCGCTTACAAGCTGCGCAAACTCCGCAAGAGCTACTAGCTCCCAGCACACACATTTTAAAACGCGCGATTCAGTGGCGGATGTTTACTGCCACGGGTTGCGCGTTTTTCTATGCCGTCAGCGTCGGACGCCCGCCATGTTAATCACAACCGGTTGTTCGATCAGACGTGGTTTCGTTGCCAATTGGCAACAACCAGCATTCCGCTTTTGCAGGAAAATCAGTGGTTATCAGGTTGGGTTCAGCAGGCAAGACCGTTTGGCGAGCAGACGTCTGGTGACCAAATATCGCCGGTTGACTACGATCGTTGCACGCTGGTGGCTCTAGGACACCCGCATTATATTTCTGTTCGATAGATTCGGCGTTGATCTCATTCGAACGCCATTTTGGATTACAGCAGCGCTTGGCTCGTGCGCCGCACCGCGCGCGTCATCTGACTTTGAAAGGAGCCCCTATGCACCGCGTTGGGATTATTCCATTTGATATGAAGGGGGATCAAACCGCCTTGCTCTTTGTGACCTCACAAAAACGCGGCCGTTGGATCTTGCCCAAGGGGCGGCGCAAGGGTGATGAAACCCAATTTGATGCATGTCATCGCGAAGGTTTGGAGGAGGCTGGTGTGCGCGGTCGCTTGCTTGAAGACTTCCCGTCCACAGTCTTGATAGGCAAGCATGGCAAAAATGGCATCCAAAACGTCGTCGTAACCTACTACCCGTTCTTGGTCGAGACGCAGGAGGACGATTGGCTAGAAAAGGAACGCCGCCAGCGCCATTGGGCTTTGCTAGAGGACGCTCCGAAAGTTGCTTACAAAGAAGATTATTTAGGCTTGATTGAACAGTTTCGCGCCCTGCGGCCGTGGATCAAAGAAGCCGTAGAAAATAGTAAATCATAGCGGCAACGGCGGCACTGACCGGCACGGTAATCAACCAGGCTGCAACAATCGACAAAACAAACCGCCGCCGTACCAGGCGCCGCGTTGAGCGCACAAGCCGGCTTTTGAAGGCATCTTCTGCTGTTGCATTGAGTTTATGGCCCGGCCGCACTTTCCGGCGGTTGGGATTCTCTGTGAATTCTCTCAAGAATCCAACGCCAAAGACGGCGCCCACAGCAATGTGCGTGGAGCTTACGGGCAGGCCAAGTGTTGTTGCAATTAACACGGTGATTGCAGCTGAAAGCGCGACGCAATAGGCACGCGGCGAATTCAGCCTGGTGATTTTCTGACCAACGACGGCAATGAGCTTGGGACCAAAAAGCGCAAGCCCGAGCGCGATGCCGACGGCACCGATTACCATGACCCAAAGTGGAATTGTGACCTTGCTGGCAATTTCGTTCGATTGATCAAACGTTGAAACGATGGCAGCCAGTGGACCAACGGCGTTTGCAACGTCGTTGGCACCATGTGCAAACGACAGCAGTGCGACACCGATAATCAACGGCAAATCGAACAGACAGTAGATGTCTTTCTTTCGATTTTTTAGGTTTTCTGTGCGCCGGGCAATGAACGGGTTAGACAGCGCCCACGCGACCAAAAAGGATGCTGTTGAAACAAATGCGATGACCAGCGGCGTCGGCTTCCAAACTTTTTTAAGGCCCTTCATCGACATATACGCGGCAAAAGCAGCGGCCATCAGCGCAATCAATATCGGTACCCATTTTTTTGCCGCTGTTATTCGGTCATCGACGTTTAGAATTTTTGTTTTGATGAAAAGAAGTAACGAAGCCGAGATCATGGCACCAAACACCGGAGAGATCACCCAGCTTGCAGCAATTTTGCCCATAGTTGGCCAGTTGACGAGCCCAACACCAGCAGCAGCAATGCCTGCCCCGAGTACACCACCAACAATGGAATGCGTTGTTGAAACAGGTGCGCTTAGTATAGTTGCAAGGTTGATCCACAAGGCTGCAGCCAACAATGCACTCAGCATTAAATTTCGAAACTCAACAACCGAAACTTCGCCACCCGGCATAATAATGCCTTTGGAGATGGTTTTCACAACGTCGCCACCAGCCAACAAGGCGCCGGCGCTCTCGCATACGGCTGCAATGAGAATTGCAGCAGTGATGGTGACAACCTTGCCACCAACGGCGGGTCCCATGTTGTTTGCAACATCGTTGGCACCAATGTTGAGCGCCATGTAGCCGCCGATGACAGCGGCGCAAATGATAATCAGCGTGTTGTCGCTGAAATCCGTCCCACCAACGAACAGTGCAACGGTGGCCAGGAATAGCAACGATAAACCTAGCGGGACAATGATGCTGCGCAGCTGAAGGGCTTGCCCACGAATAAAGTCCAACCGCCTGAGGTCGTTGACGTATCGGTTTTCGAGATTTTTGGTGGTTTGGGTCATCGAGCGTTATTCAATCAGTTGCGGGTCTAGAGTTTGTTTGCC
>JAHZKN010000280.1 GCA_022600335.1 Alphaproteobacteria bacterium | reverse complement strand
GGACTTGGGCTTATTGGGTCTTCGATCTCTCACGCCGCGCGCCGCGCAAATCTGGCGGACACGATTGTCGGCAGTGCACGGACGCAGCAGACCCTTGATACGGCTCTGAGCCTCGGCATCATTGACGACGGGTTTCCGGATGCAAAACAGGCTGTCGCCGGCGCTGATCTTATTTTCGTATGTGTTCCGGTTGGCGCATCTGGCAGCATTGCCAAAGAGATTTCAGGCGCGATTTCAGATGGCGCGATCATTTCCGATGTTGGCTCTGTTAAGGCGGCAGTGATTGAGGCTATGCAGCCGCATATTCCAAAGTCAGCACATTTTGTGCCCGGTCATCCCATTGCTGGCACCGAACAATCCGGTCCCGAATCCGGCTTTGCAGACTTATTTGATGGTCGTTGGTGCATCCTGACGCCAGAGCCGAGCACGGATGATGCTGCGGTCGCAAAACTGACGGCGTTCTGGCAGGCGCTCGGCTCAAAAGTCGAAGTGATGGATGCGCGCCACCACGATCTTGTTTTGGCCATCACAAGCCATGTGCCGCATCTGATAGCTTACAACATTGTTAATACGGCTGAGCATCTTGAGCGCGTAACGGACCGCGAAGTGATCAAGTTTTCTGCAGGTGGGTTTCGCGATTTCACACGCATTGCCGCGTCGGATCCGACCATGTGGCGCGATGTGTTCCTCAACAACAAGGATGCTGCCCTTGAGATGTTAGCGCGCTTTACCGAAGATCTGTCGGTCCTGCAGCGCGCGATTCGTTATGGAGATGGTGACACACTGTTTCGCTTGTTTAGCGAAGCCCGCGCACTGCGCCACGATATTGTTGAAGCGGGTCAGGATACGGCTGCGCCTGATTTTGGTCGCGTCGATAAATCGAGTGGCTGAGGGGCAGCGTGGTCAGCAAAGCGCCGCGCTTTGCGTGCCAAACCCGACGGAGAGCTGAATTCCGTGCCGAAGCGAACAACCACACTACGATCCAGCGATCAGCAATCCCTTTGGGTTTTCGCCTATGGCTCCTTAATGTGGAATCCGGGCTTCGACTATGAGTCGGCGGTGCCCGCCCAGCTTGATGGGTATCACCGCGCGTTCTGTGTCTACTCTGTTTTTTATCGCGGGACAGCGGCACGGCCAGGTCTCGTTCTGGGGCTTGATCGCGGTGGTGTGTGCCATGGGTTGGCCCTGCAGGTACCGGCGGAGCGTGCGCGCGCAACCATTCAGTACTTGAGATCGCGCGAGCAAGTCACTGGCGTGTACCGAGAAACTTTGCTGCCCATATCCGTGCGTGGCCCGCACTCGACTCAGCTGATGGCTTTGACGTTCGTTTGTGAGCGCAATCATCCAGGCTTTGCGGGTCAATTGCCCATCACGCACCAAGCGCATTTGATCCGTTCGGCGCGCGGTCGCGCAGGTTCCAATCTGGACTATACGCTGAGCACAATTCGACATCTGAAGTCTATGCAGTGTCGCGAACCCGGGTTGGACCGTTTGGTCAGTTTCTTGGGGCCGGTGTTTGCAAATGGTGCGTCTTCCAGTCATGCCTCTTGCAAGACATCTGGTCACGCACTCGCACGTCAGCTTCAGGCTTCACCGCTTGTCGCCCCTAAAGTGCGGCCTGATGTGCGCAAGCGGTACTTGTATCGTAATCACCTGGCTGCACAGTTCGAGGGCCGTTGGCCAGCTAATATGTGAATGAAACACGCAACGAATTCGTGCCAGCCTCAAGAGCCGGCAAACGTTAACGCTGCTTGTCGCAGCCGGTAGGTGCTAACAGAAATTATTGTGCAAGCGCTGAGCGTGGTGAGGTCCAAGTTGCGTTCAGATAGCCCGTCTGCAGGTCCTGTTGGATCTGTTTGGCTTGCTGCCGATCCTCTGCCAGTAAGTGCACATGCACTTCGGTGGCCCCGAGTTCAGCACCGTGGCGGCGCACTTCAGCAAGATTGAGTGACGTGGCTGAATTTGAGACCTGTCCGATAGCTAAAACGTCCAGCTCACCAGCGTCGGTACGCTTAATCAGCATGTAGTTGGAGGCAGGCAATGTTGGGCAGCTGACAAGGTCATAAACCGTGTGGACATAGCGCGCGCCAGAGTTGCCGGTCCAGAAATGGAACCGTTCTCTGCCCGTCGGAGCGTTGCCTGACACTGCAGGCGTTTCGGCACGCCGCTGGCCTGTGCTGCGAGCGGATTGCTTGCGTTCGCGTGCCTCTGCGAAATCGATGATGAGCGCCGACATGTGACTTTAGCCCCTGCTGTTTTGGCAGCTCTGATTTGCCCGAGCTGCTCAATCCCATTTGTGTTGAGAGGCAGAATGACCGAAATTCCTAGCTTAATTATGTCTTGAACCCATCGATTTTGCGGCAGGGTAAACCATTGGCTAACAGGCAAGGATCAAGTGGATTCAAGCTGTTAACACTTTGTGATCGGCACCGGCGCGCGGGTCGGCAAATTGTTGACACAGTGTTGTGGCGCGCCCGGCTTGTGGGTCTCGTCGTTGCATGGCAGCGATTCACGCCACAAGAAAATACCTGTGGTGGGGGCAAGCGAGCGGGCGGGGCAGGTGATCCTGCTATAGCGGAAATGATCCCGGCGACCGCTTAGCTGCAGCGCGAAAACCCACATTTAAGGCACACCCAGCATGACTCCTGGCGCACGTAATCAGCTGCGTTGCAGCGCGGACAGGTGTGGCCGACCGCGCGTTGACCGGTTTTGACCGCGGTACTGAAAGCGTGTTCGTCGCCCACTGGCGTATCAGCGAGAAACCCAATGCGGACCATATGCTGTTCAATGATGTCGCCAATTGCAGCCAATAGACTTGGCACATAGCGCCCCTCCAGCCAGCAGCCACCTTGCGGGTCAAAAATTTCCTGCAATTCTTTAGCGACAAAGGCCACGTCGCCGCCGCGGCGGAACACAGCACTGATCATGCGGGTCAAGGCGACAGTCCATGCGTAGTGCTCGAGATGGCGGGTGTTGATAAAGATTTCATAAGGTCTCTTGCGCCCATCACGCTCAATGTCGTTGATGGTGACGTAAATGGCATCGGCATTTTCCGGCCATTTAAGTTTGTAGGTTGTGCCAGCGAGGGCCTCCTCACGCTGCATCGGTTTTGAGACGTAAATCACCCCGCTCTTGATGTCTTGGCGGTGCGGCTTTGCGGGCAAGGTTGC
>JAHZKN010000027.1 GCA_022600335.1 Alphaproteobacteria bacterium | reverse complement strand
GCCGTTGATGAAGCGCAGCACAACCGTCACCTCACCTGTTCCGTTCTTAAACAAGCCCTTGAATGCAACTGTCACCGTCGTCCCCACACCGAATTCCATTCGGTAGCCGGTTTGGCGAATGTTGCGCACATCGTACAACGGACCGAGCCGAGACATCGTTGCGAGAGCTTCTCTGCCGGCACGCGAACTAGCTTGCGCCAGTGCGGCGTCTGCAAACGTGCGCCTGGCGCGTGTGAGGGACCAGGATTGCGAGACGTCATGCACCAGTCGGACCGCGGTCGCTTTGTTTTCACTTGCAGAGTTGCTGGCCGACACACCGACGTAGCCGAGCCCACCGAGAATAATGCCGAGCAGACCGGCAAAAATCATGCCCAGTACGAGTAGTATTCGCTTCATTCCCAGTCACTCCATTGCATATGCGCGAAGACATACGTGATCGATGATTGCCACCCTTTCATGCAGGACAGCGCAGTTGCTGGCGCGCGAGCGCGTCAGTGCAGTTGTGCAAACAGAATAGGAGGAGGAGACGGGTCAAGCTGTCTCCGATGGAACCGGGATGGCGCACTCAGCAGTTTTTTTTGAGTTTTGGGCGATCAAATCTGCCGTTTTGTGAGTTATCGTTAAGCGATTATTACCAGGCCGTGTGGTTGACTTGCCACTGACAAGCGAAGCCGATAGACACACCGGCACCACCTTGCTTGAGCCATTCATTGGCGGGGACAGTCATAGATGCCGGCAAAAAATATCACAGTACACACGGGCGACTTGCCAGATGGGCTTTCATTTGGCGCAAGTGTCGCTGTCGACACAGAAACGCTTGGGCTTAATCCGCATCGCGACCGACTTTGCCTCGTGCAACTGTCAGCCGGCGATGGCACAGCACACCTGGTGCAAATCGCAAAAGGCGCGACCACGGCCCCCAACCTCAAATCTCTGTTGCAGAACCCAAAGGTTCTTAAGATTTTTCATTTTGCTAGATTTGATGTCGCCGTGCTTGAACAAAACTTAGGGGCAAAGACGACACCGATCTATTGCACCAAGATTGCCTCTAAGCTGGCACGCACCTACACAGACCGGCATGGCTTGAAAGACCTGACCGCTGAACTGCTTGGCATCGAACTTTCTAAACAGCAGCAAAGTTCTGACTGGGCGGCAAAAAAACTTTCCGATCAGCAACTGGCCTATGCCGCCTCCGATGTTCTGCATCTGCATGCGCTGAAACAGCACTTGGACTACATGTTGGCCCGCGAAGGCCGCGAAGATTTGGCCCGCGCCTGCTTCGATTTTTTGCCCAAACGCGCCAGGCTCGATCTCGTTGGCTTTCCAGACGTGGATATTTTTTCCCACTGAGGCTCGCGTATTGCGGTCGGGTGTCCTACTGTGCCGCCTAAGGCCAGCCAGCCCATCTCCTGTGGATATGCACCGGGTCACTATCGCGCGGATCACTTCTCCTCTTGGTCCCTAATCTCACCCCAATTCACGGGCAAAAAGGCGCGCCTGGGATCTGGTCGCTTGACGGTGTAAATTCTGGCTGAATCCTAGTCCTGAAACGCTTGGACTTTGTGACTGGCTCAAGGTAGATGGCCACTATGACCGATCTCGCGCACCGCCACGGTGGCGGCCACCCCGGCGGCCTCTCCTTCGATTCAGAAGGCGGTGATCGCTCGCGAGACTTTGACAAAGCCCGCCGTCATACCAAGCACGTGCGCATCCTGCGTTTGGTTCTGCCCGTCGTAACGATCATCATTACCGGGCTCTATGTCGCCTCTGTACTCAAAACTTCTGGCATTGGAAGCGGTCTCGCGCAAATTGCTTTGCCGCGCATTTTGCCAACCGATCTCAGCATGCACAACCCCCACTATGAGGGCTATAGCGAAGACGGCAGCATGTACAAAGTTGCCGCTGCGACTGCCAGTCCCAATCTTAAGAACACAAACATTATTACGCTCAACGACATCACCGCTGAACTCATTGATGCACAAAAACAAAAAACCAATCTAACGGCAACCCGCGGTGTATTCGACAGTAAAGCATCCATTTTAGAACTTTATGATGCCATCGATATTGTTGGACAAAATGGTCTAAAAGCAAAGCTGACTCAGGCGACCGTGAATTCAAAGACCAATGTCATCACATCGGACAATCCAGTGGTGGTTGAATTCCCTGCCGGCTCAGTACAATCGCAGAAGTTAACAATTAAGCAAAAACAGAAGCACGTTACATTTTCAAACAACGTGAAGGCGAACTTGAAGCCACCGCCCAAACCAGCGGCGGAGCAAGCTAAAAAATCAAACACACAAATGTTTGTAGGTTCGAACAAACCGATTGCGATCACATCTGAATCGCTTGAAATATTCGATGCGGACAAACGCGCGGTTTTTTCCGGCAATGTCGTGGCACGTCAGGGCCTTGCGAGCCTGACATCACCTGTGCTTGAGGCCAGCTATGATACTGGCGCAGGCACAAGCTCTGTCACCAATTCCAAAGACACAGAAGCCGCCAAGCCTAGGACACTTATCTCAGGTTCTGGTGGTAAACTGCGCCGCATCATCGCTAAAGGTCCGGTGGTTATGACACAGGGGCCCACAGATCGGGTCACCTGCCAAACAGCTGATTTTGACGCGCTGAATGAAACAGCCGTTCTCACCGGTCAAGTGGTTATGACGTCGGGGCCCGGGCGCAGTGCCCGAAGTGATCGGGTTGATCTTGATCAAGCACGTCAGCGAGCAGTGTTGACAGGAAACGTTATTGTCACTCAGGACAAAAACACCCTCAAAGGCCGTCGCTTGGAAGTCGACCAGTTGAACCAACAAACGCGTTTGAGTTCGCCTGCTGGTGTTGGATTTGGATCGGGCCGGATCAGTGCACGTTTCATTCAAACCGGCAGCGGTAAACGCAAAACCTCTACTTCATCGAAGTCGGGTCGCGGTGGAGAAACAGGTGCGTTTCGCGCCGACCCCAATGCGCCGTTGGATATCCTAGCCGACCGGCTCCTTGTCGAAGATCGCATCAAGACGGCCATTTTTAGTGGTGCAGTTCAAGCAAAACAGGGTGCATTCAAGATTGAGGCTGCTGAGTTGCGCGCACTTTATTCTGGTTCAGCGGCACTTGGCAGTGTGTCATCACGCAGCGCAGCTGGTTCCTCATCAGGCGCCACAACTTTGAAACAGATCAAAGCGAAAAAGAATGTGGTGATTACCGGCAGTGACGGCCAACGCGTCAAGGGAGATTGGGCTGACTTTGACGTTGAAAAATCTCAAGCCACCGTTGGAGGGAATGTTGAACTTCGTCAGGCTGGAAATGTGGTGCACGGCACACGACTCACAATCAACACGACAACCGGCCGTAGCGTCATCGAAACAGCGCCTAAAAATACGGTTGCCAAGCCGCAGGGTGGTGGATGGGTTACCTCAGGCGGTAGTAAAACGGGCAACAACGCCGCAGCCGGCAACCAAGGTCGTCCCAGCGCCGTATTTTACTTCAATGACATCGACAAGGCGCGCTCCAAGGTCAAATCTCGCAAACCGAGCGCCTCTAGTGCCTGGGAGGCTCAGACCGGGCAACAATAGTACTATTGGCTTGGGCTCGATGGAATCCAGTAACCAGGAGGCAGGTCCAACCTGGGCCAACTGATGCCCAGCTCAAGCAAGACATTGACAAGCGGCCCGGCAACCGCCTCGATACATAGTCTCACCGGATGAAAGACCACGCTTTTGAAACGACCATCTGTCAGAGCCTTACTCTCACCTCTGCGGCGCACACCCCGCAGCAATGGCAATGGCCATTCCTTCACTGGAAATGGCCATGCGGTGATGCCAGGAACCGACCCAGGCTTTGATGACTATGATGAGGCAACAGATGGTGTTGGATTTCTGACCGCAACCCACGTTGTTAAAAGCTACAAAAAACGCACGGTTGTACGCGGTGTCAGTCTCTCCGTCGGCCGTGGTGAATCTGTTGGTCTGCTTGGTCCCAATGGTGCCGGCAAAACAACCGTCTTCTATATGATCACCGGGCTGGTCGCAGCCGATTCCGGTCGTGTCTCCATCGACGGCGTTGATGTCACCAACATGCCCATGTATCGCCGGGCACGCTTAGGCATTGGTTATCTGCCACAGGAAGCTTCTATTTTTCGCGGGCTTAATGTTGAAGACAACATCATGGCTGTCTTGGAGCTGGTTGAACCGAACAAGAGAAAACGCAAAGACAAACTCGATAGCCTCTTAGAGGAGTTCAACATTGCTCGCTTGAGAAAGTCGCCGTCAATGGCACTTTCTGGTGGTGAACGTCGACGCTGTGAGATTGCCCGGGCGCTGGCGTCCAAGCCTTCTTTTATCCTCCTGGACGAACCATTTGCAGGCATCGACCCAATTGCTGTTGAAGATATCCGCCAGCTGGTACGCCATCTCACCCAGCGCGGCATTGGGGTTTTGATCACCGACCATAACGTTCGTGAAACATTAAGCTTAATTGATCGCGCCTATATCATCTACGATGGTCAAGTCCTGACAAAGGGTAACCCTTCAGAAATCATAGCAAATGAAGAAGTGCGTAGAGTCTACCTCGGAGACATGTTCGTTAACGAGCGTTGATTAAACCTGGCATCGTGTTATGAGCGGACCGAGGTCAGGATGGTGAGATGGCTCTTACGACGAAATTGGAGCTGAGACAGGGCCAGCAGCTGGTGATGACACCACAGCTGCAGCAGGCCATTCGACTGCTACAATTTTCCAGCTTTGAGCTTGCCCAGTACGTCGAGTCTGAACTTGAGCGCAATCCGTTGCTTGAGCGCGACGAGGCGACGGACTCCACCGCAAAAGACCCCGCGCCAAAGTCAAGCGAAGAGGATGTGTCCGGCGAGGCGCAATCTCAAACCACCGCACCGCTGGATCTTTCGGCAACAACGTCCGATGGTGGAGCAGCCCTCGATACCGATTTCGAAAATGTCTTCCAAGACACGAGCCCAAGTGAATTACCGACGCCACAGGATTCTGGATGGTCTACCTTACGACAAAGCAACAGCGGTTTTTCCGACGATCGCAGCAATTTAGAAGAATTTGTCTCAGGCGAGTTGTCGCTTAAGGATCATTTGAGCCAACAGTTACCCCTTGCATTGAGCGATGCGTCTCAGCGCATTGTTGGTCAACACTTGATCGATATGATCGACGAAGCAGGATATCTCAATGCCGACTTTGATCAACTAGCTGACAAGCTCGGCGCGCCACGTGACATGATCGACGCCGTCGTGGCGACCCTACAGACGTTGGACCCACCTGGCGTATTTGCCGGTTCGCTTGCGGAATGCCTTGCGTTGCAGCTCAAAGAACAAAATCGCTACGATGCAGTAATCGCCAAGCTATTGGACAATTTGCACCTACTTGGCACGCACGATCTTGCAAAACTCCGCCGCACAATTGGTGTTGACCAGGAAGAACTTGCAGAAATGGTGGCAGAGATCCAGCAACTGGATCCCAAGCCAGGTCTTCGGTTCGGCTCCGTCCAAGTGCAGACAGTGGTGCCTGACATCACCGTTCGCCCCGCCAGCGACGGCAGCTGGTTTGTCGAATTGAACTCAGATACGCTGCCACGTGTTCTGGTCAATCGCAGTTATTACACAACTGTTTCGCAGAATTCATCCTCTGAGTCCGACAAGACGTATTTGCTTGAATGTCTGCAAACCGCCAATTGGTTGGTCAAGAGTCTTGATCAACGCGCCCGCACCATTCTGCGCGTTGCCGAAGAGCTCGTGCGTCAACAGGATGCATTCTTCGCCCACGGTGTTCAGCACCTTAAACCACTCAATCTCAAAACCGTCGCAGACGCCATCTCAATGCATGAATCGACCGTGTCGCGCGTGACATCGAACAAATACATGGCAACACCGCGCGGCATCTTTGAGCTCAAATATTTTTTCACCTCAGCTATTCAGTCGTCGGGTGATGGAGACGCTTTTTCATCTGAGGCTGTACGCTTTCGCATTAAGCAAATGATCGACGCTGAAACCGACAAGAAAGTCTTGTCCGATGATAAGATCGTCG
>JAHZKN010000279.1 GCA_022600335.1 Alphaproteobacteria bacterium | reverse complement strand
TTGTTCACAATATCGACGTGGAAGAAGTCGCGTTTCGCTGATCTGGCGAAGTGTAACTGCATTATTCTTTGAGATTGGATGTTGGTTGTGTGCGACAAGTTTGAAAGACTCGCAAAAAAGCTCCCAAGCTTCCAATCTTTCCCAAGCGTCTGGGAGAGGACAAGCTACGGCGATCTCTGCCTCGCCAGACTTTATTTTCTCTGCAATTTTTTCTGCACTGCCACGCGAAACTTGCAACTCAATGCCAGGAAAAGCCTGCACAAGTTCAGACAATGGGTGCTGCAGAAGCTGAAGTTCAATGGAATTGGATATCGCGATCCTGAGCGGCTCCATGCCATCTTTTTTGAATTTCTTTGCCATGTCTTTCGCTGCGCTTGCACTTTCAAGGCAGGTCGACAGCGGCTGCAACATCAGTCGGCCAAGTTCTGTGAGGTGGGTCAATCCGCGTTCTCTGCGAAATAGCTCGCCTTCGAGCTCGGCCTCTAATTTTTTAATGGCGCGGCTGAGTGAGGGTTGGGCAACGTTGCACGCATCCGCGGCATGCGTGAAATTCAATGTCTCTGCGACAGTCAGAAAATACCTGATCTGATGCATTTCCATGGAAGACCGTCCTAAGGCCCGCAAGCGACCAGAGATTCATTGGTGCCTGCCTTGGCACGTTTCCCGCTCACAATAGCATACGGCTCTCAATATCAGAGACAGCTTATATTTCAGAAGTCAGCGGTGACGTTCTATTTGTGGATTTAACATTCGCGCAGGAATGACTGCAGGACCAGATAGGAAAAACACCGAGACAACAGCCATTGGCGATTTGAGACACAAGGTTTCCTCCCCCTCCGTCCCCCAGACGTGTCCCATCGCCTCTATGTGCCGCCCGACGCTTCCCCCTCCCGTCGGGCGGCCTTTTTTGGTTGCGGAACCGCATCGTAATCAACCTCATCCCACTCGGTGTGCAGGCGTTTTAGCGGGTGCCTCAATTGATGCGTTTTCCAGTGTCCGCGCGTTGTTCCGATGCCTCTGTTTGCAGAGCTGATGCCAAAGTCCGTGTGCCGCAAAAGCGAAGTTTTATGTTCCACTTTTGGTTGTCCATCATGTCGCCGTGCTGCCCCCTTGAAACCCGGTGAAAACCCTGTAGAAGAGCCCCCTACTAGATGGGGTGTAGCCAAGTGGTAAGGCACCGGTTTTTGGTATCGGCATGCGGAGGTTCGAATCCTCCCACCCCAGCCAATCTTCGTCGATTGGCGTGCGTGAGCCCCCTGGGCAAAGCCACCCAGAGCGGCCCTCAGCGGAGGGATGGACCCTGATGCACCGACCTCCCCACCATCTTATATTGATGGGCTGCATTCTGGCGGCGGCGTTGCTGTTTCGAATTTTTGATCCCCAACCGATTGCTCAGCTGCGCTTCCTGGTCTTTGACACCTATCAGCGCTTGGCACCGCGTACGGTCGATCCGGCCTATCCTGTTCGCATTGTCGATATTGATGAAGCCTCACTCGCAAAAGTTGGCCAAGGGCCCTGGCCACGCACGCGGCTTGCGGAGATTGTGCAGCGCTTAAAGCGCGACGGTGCCAAAGTAGTCGCGCTTGACTTGATCCTTGCTGAACCTGACCGGTTATCCCCGGCGGCGTTTGCCGATTTGATTTCAGAACATCTTGATCTCGCACCCCTGGCGCAGAAAGCGCGCACGTTGCCGTCGAATGATGATCTGCTTGCCGTGGCGATGCGCGACGCGTCTGTTGTTCTTGGCATATCTGGTTTGGGTTCTGGACAATCAGTTTCTGTGAAGCCAAAAGCGAGTTTTGTTGCAGCTGGCGATGATCCAAAACTGTTTGTGCCAGATTTTTCTAGTGCGACGCCGCTGCTCGGTGTGTTGGCTTGGGATGCGGCGGGCTTTGGGGCCGTGAACTGGCTGCCGGCACATGACCAAGTCGTGCGCGGCGTGCCGACCTTGGTGACGCTCGGCAACGAACTCTTCCCAGCCCTGGCACTGGAAGCGTTACGCGTTGCTGGCGCACAATCCACGGTGACCATCAAGTCATCAGGGGGCAGCGGCATCTCTGCCTTTGGTCAGAAAACCGGCGTGGAATTGGTCAAGGTCGGGGCGACGATCTTGAATACGAAGGCCAACGGTGAACTTTGGCTGAGGTTTTCACGTTCCGATCAGGGCCGATACATTTCTGCGCATCAAATTCTAGAAGATCGGCACAACGCCGCTGACGTCAAAGATCGCTATATCTTTATTGGGTCCAGTGCCACTGGATTGATGGATCTGCGCGCAACACCGCTTGAAGCCGCGGTGCCGGGTGTTGAAGTTCACGCTCAAGCCCTTGAGCAGATGCTAGACCAGACGTACTTGCGCCGCCCGGCCTACGCAACGGGTGCAGAACTTAGCTTTCTTGCGCTTATCGGTGGTTTGGTTGCTTGGCTCATTCGCCGCTATGGCCCGGTGCTGGCGGCCCTCATTGGTGCCGGGGCAGTGCTGAGCATTGTCGCGCTGTCGTGGTCGGCTTATGCCAACGCAGGAGTCTTGATCGATCCTGTCTATCCGGGCTTGTCGGTTCTGTTGGTTTATCTTGCAGGCTCTCTGTTTAGCTACGTCAAATCAGAGGCTGACAAGAACCGTGTGCGCTCTGCATTTGGACACTATGTGGCACCGCAGTTGGTTGAGGAGCTTGCTGAAAACCATGACAAGCTCAAACTCGGTGGTGAGATGCGCGACGTCACGTTGTTATTCTCCGACGTGCGCGGCTTCTCAAAAATTTCCGAACGTCTTAATGCCGAAGAACTGATCCAGTTTGTCAACGCGCTGTTTACACCATTGTCTGACATCATATTAGAAGAGAAGGGCACCATCGATAAGTTTATGGGTGACGCCGTGATGGCGTTTTGGAATGCCCCTGTGATCGATGATGCGCATGCGGCCAACGCCTGCAAGACGGCATTGCGGATGATTGAAGAATTGACACGCTTGAATGACCGGTGGCGCAAGGAGGCGGACGCGAAGGGGCAGGAATTTCATCCGGTGCGTATCGGAATTGGTCTCAACACTGGTGCCTGCTGCGTTGGCAATGTTGGATCGCCACAACGGTTCGACTATTCGCTGCTCGGCGATCCCGTGAATATTGCCTCGCGCCTGGAAAGTGAAACCAAAGCCTACGGTGTGCCCATCATTGTCGGTGAGAGGACACGTGCACAGGCCAAGGACTATGCGTTTTTGCCGATCGGCCGCATTGCGCTGCGCGGAAAGGACAATCCGGAAACCGTTTTTGCATTGATCGGAGATCGCGCCATGGCAGAACGCAGTGCCTTCAAGACACTGCTCACGCATCAGACGGCATTGCTTGATGCCCTAGCGCAACAGGATCTTGCGGCAGGAAAGAAGAGCCTAAAAGCCTGCATTGATGTAAAATGGCCGGGCCTAGAAGCGCTTTATCAGCACTACAAAGACCAG
>JAHZKN010000278.1 GCA_022600335.1 Alphaproteobacteria bacterium | reverse complement strand
CGGCGCAAACCCATTATCTCTCGGGCATTGCGCAGGTCAGCCTCGCCGTAGATTCGGTGGTCGTTTTCAGTCCGTTGCGGCGGACGCAGCAAACTCATACGCTCGTAATGACGCAAGGTCTTAGTCGTGGTGCCGAGCGCCTTAGCTAGCTCACCGATCCGCAACAGGCTCTCTTTTGGTTTGGCTGCATCCATATACTGTGGATCCTAAGGGTGCGCCCCGCTCAGGCCGCCACTGATTTCATGTGACGCAATTTCTGCGCGATGTCGCGAATGGCGTCTGTTCCCGCGCAACTGGGTGCAAAATCAATTGGCGCCTGCGCACGCCGTTCTGCTTCAACGAATTGCTCCTCACTCGGCACGACGCCAACGATTGGCATATCATGCTTCGTGCAGAACTCTTCAATCGCGGCCTGGTCTTCAGCATTTCTGACCTTGTTGGCAACCACACAAATATTGGGAATGTTCAGTTCGTTAGCGAGTGACCACGTTCGCCCTGCTGCCTCCAGCGAACGGTAATAGGGTTCAGCGACGATCAACATGGTGTCGACCTTGGCAACGGTGCCCCGTTTGAGATGTTCGAGACCAGCTTCCATATCGGTGATTGTATGCTCTCCGTAGCCACTCATCTCAGAAATCAGCCCGCGCACGGCGCGATGCGAAGCGCACATACAGCCGCTACCAGCGCTGCCGTCCGGCGGGTGACCCATCATGATCAATTCAATGTCACCGGGAGCAGCCATCGCGTATTCGCGCATTAGCTCTTCCTCGGTCACCGTCATATAAAGTCGCCTTGTGCCATCCTCTTCTGTTTTCACAGCCATAAGGCTGGGAGGAATATTTTTGAGGCGATCTGCATCGGCGCGTGAAATTCCGAGTGTCAATGCGAGATTGGGATTGGGGTCCCCATCAATTGCCAACACTTTGATCCCGTCTTCTGCCAGAATCCGAGCGAGCGTGCCGGCAATTGTTGTTTTGCCTGATCCACCTTTGCCAACGGTTGCGATTTTCATGGAGATTCTCTTTCATTCAGGCAATCATCACCCGATGACAGCCGTGCTACTCCCTGGACAGGCACCAGATCCACCCACCTCTATCGAGCCCAATATAATATGGCAGCGTCTGCACAGACAACACCCTTCACCATCATCACTGGGTTTCTGGGCGCAGGAAAGACGACACTTCTCAATCATCTATTGAGCGCTAACCATGGTCAGCGGCTTGCGGTCATTGTCAATGAATTCGGAGCCGTGAACATTGATGGTCAATTGATCGCGCGACAACTTGGCGATGGTTTGGTGGAGATGAGCAACGGCTGTGTCTGCTGCACGGTGCAGCAAGATCTTATGATTGGCCTGCAACAATTGCTTGACCAGCGACGTGACGGGTCCCTCGGTTTTGATCACATCGTTCTGGAGACTACCGGTTTGGCGAGAGCCGGTCCAATTGTGCAGACGATCGCAAGCGCCGGGTTGAAGTCCGAGTTACACCTCAATGGTGTGGTCACGGTTGTCGACACCTTTCACGCGCCGGCGCAGCTTGATAAATTTGACGAAGCCCAGGAGCAAATTGGCATGGCTGATCTTGTGCTGCTCAACAAGACAGATCTGGTAGAGGCAGATGTCGTTCGAGAACTTGCAGCACGCATTTCCAAAATCAATGCCATTGCATCCATTACCCGCTGCCAACAAGCGCATGTTGATGCGTCGGACCTGTTGTGTAAGCGATCAGTGTCTGGAAATAAAGTCAACCACTCCAGTGTATTGTCAAGCCATGTCCACGATCTTGAACACGGGCATAGTCATGCCGATCATGTGCAAACCTTCGCAATCCATTTGTCCGAGCCGTTGGACCATGGTCGGGTGCAAGATTGGCTGTCCTATCTCATCATGCGCTATACCGAACAAATGTTGCGCTACAAAGGTATCCTCAATATTGCAGGGCGGTCATCACGCGTTGTTGTGCAAGGTATTCATGCTGCGATTGAGGTTGATACTGATCGGGATTGGTCACCGGATGAAATACGAAAAACGGAACTGGTTTTCATCGGCAAAAACTTGCCGGAACAAGAAATTCGGCAGGGCCTCCTGAACTGCGTTGCTGTGGCGCAAAACTGAGTGTCGATATGCAACCAACGTTACGCAGACCACGCACCATCAAGTTGTATCGGTTTGATCCGGCCAAAATTCGAAGATTTTCCTTGCCGTGCCGGGTCTGGGGCGGATAGAGATGGTGTATCGGCTCATTTCATAGTTTGCACAGATCAGATGCACCGAGACTGTAACGGCAAAACCCGCTCAAAGTCCGAATAGGAGATGACCATGCCAACTCCCTCCCAGCATCACAGCTTCTCGCCACTCGGCGCAGCAACGTTCAGGACAGCACTTTTTGGTGCTGCGGCCAGTCTTGCTATCTTTATCCTGTATAAACTTGTAACCACGTTGCATGCCACCGAAGGCTTCTATGCCTTTATGTTTCCTTGGTCAGCGCTGTTGGCGCTCGCCGGCATGACGCTCGCCATCAAACCCCGCATGAGTTGCGACTGTTCTGTCCCCATGCGATCAGGTGTGGGTGCCGTCGCGATCTTATGGATGGCGACGGGTGCAATTTGTGGGCCGGGCATTGTGGAAATGGCAGGACATTCGCCGATGCGCGCATTGTACGTCGGATCTCTTATGACCACGCAGCATATCTTTTTGTCGTCCGTGATCCTGGCTTTTGCGTTTGCCCCAACTTGGATGACACGCAAGCTCGGTGTTGCAGTACCAGACCTAGATGTCCGATCTAATGAGCGCGCGT
>JAHZKN010000277.1 GCA_022600335.1 Alphaproteobacteria bacterium | reverse complement strand
CAACATCCCTTTTGAGTGCGTGCCAGCGGATTTCAAATAAAGACGTGCAGAGCGCGCTACAGATCCAGTCGATTTGGAGGTCTTGGAAAATGTGCGACTGCTAGAGATGAGCGAAAACAGTCGCTTCGCTGACTTGTTTTCAATAGATGCTGTAAGGCTTGCAGGGGCGGCGCGCCAATCGCGAAGGCCACGAGAAAAATGTGCAGCGGCGACCAACCGGCCACCGTGCGAAATACCATCAAAGCGCATATCCGTTGCCGGCTCACCGGCCTTTCCGAGCTCGATCGTACTGGCAACACGCAAGGGTGCAAGGGCTGAGATCCGCTCGCGTAGAACCGGATCGAGATCAGATGCTTCAAGGAACTGCAGTAAGTCTGCAACAGCGATGTGCGAGGCGGCGGCAATGATGCCTTTGATCTTGCCGCGCGAACCCGGACTCTTATCGTCACCTCCGCGCCCAGCCTCAGCACCAACATCGACGGACAGACCACTATCGCGCGTAAATTTGAGCTCAGGCACCGATAGCTGCCCATCCAGAACGTTGAGCTTGCCGGTAAAGTCTCGATAAACATGATCGCCGTCGATCAGTTTTGTCGCCTTGAGATTGAGCTGTAGATCAGAGCTGGCGGCAAAGCCAGCCCAGGTGCGAGATCCCGGTTGGGCCATTTCAGGGGTTGCTTCGCTTTTTTTGGTTTTGCCTGACCTTGTTGCCTCTAATGCCGGTGCTTCGGTCATCAACTTGCGTGCAACACCAACGTTGAATGGAGCCGGTGACAAACGATTCCAATGAATGACATTCCCTTCAAGATCAAGCGCCACGCGTCTCGCCGCACCGAGTGTCATTTTGAGATTGCCCTTCAGCGGTGTTGCTCCGAAGTCCGCTGTGGCATTGGTCAATTCGAAACTCTGCTCACCAAGCGCGAGATCGCTCTCAAGCGAAAATGGACCATCCGTTAAGCCACTGGCGAGTGCATCATCACCAAGTCCCCATCTGAGAAATTTAAGCAGACTCTGTCCGTCCGCCGCCAATTGTCCACGAAAACCTGGCTTCGATTTCGAAACTGAAAGTTCACCGGAAATGGCAACTTTTCCACCACCGGGGACACTAGCTTCAAATTCTTTCAACTTGAGGGGGCCGGTGCGGCGCACAGCCTCGAACTGGATCGCACCGAGCGCTTCGCCACCAAGCGTTGCTTGATCAAACGCAACCTGCACGTTGGTGTCTGCCTGTTCTGGCAAAGAGCGTCCCAAAGCGACAAGCAACTGGCGCGCATTATCCAATGGAGCCGGCTTGCCTGACGTAAAGGAAAAACGGTCAAAATCAATCCATCGCGAACTTAGGTCAACGTTGAGGACGGTCTCTTTGGTCCACGTCAGATCCGCTTTGCCCGTTAAAAGCTGCGGCGGGCCATCGGTTTGCAGAGCCAGATTTATGTCTTGCAGACGTAGCGCTGTCGTATCCGCGTTCAATCGAGCCTTAAGGTCGAATGCGGCCGGTGTGGCGCGCGCGCTGCCTGGTTTCGCCGCCACGCCCTCATGCACGTCATCAGCGGTGTGCGAGGGCGTTGCAGAAAGTTTTGCGGTTACATCACCGGCAAAGGCCGTCCCGCCACCTTGGGAATTGAACACGCCGTCAAGTACAAAGGAGTTTCCGCCTCGTTCAGGAGACGCAATTGATGATTTTATCCGCACAACTCCGTCAGAACTTGGCCGTGCCGTTGCCAGCCGTAAGGTGCGGATCGTGTTTTGCCATTTAAAACTACCGGCGAATTTATACGGCCCTTCGATCGCGGTGGCAGACAACGTGCCATTAATCGTTTCAAAGCGGGTCAACTCTGTGCCTGCGGTATTGCGCACAACAACTTGACCATCAATCACGTCAAGCGCTTCAAGTGCAAAACCGCCTGGCAAATAGGACATAGCTCCGGAACGTAATTGCAAGCTTTGCCAATTCCCGCCGCCCGCGGCATTGGTCACCAACTCAATCACCGGTCGGCGCAACTCAATGTGGTGCGCCTCCATGACGCCTTGCAGCAGGGGTGGCACGGACAACCACATTTTGAAATTGTCTGCGCGAATGATGGGGGCACCTGTTGTGCCATCGGTGTCGGCGATTGAAAGCTTGTCAAAGCTGACATAGGGAACCGGTAGAACACGCAAATTCACTTCGCCGCCGACGCGCACCGTGCGACCGAAATACCGTGACGCTTCTTTTTCGATGATGCTGCGATAGCCATTCCAATCAATGAAATGCGGCGCAGCAAAAAGCAGCCCAAGACAGAGCGTAACTAAACCGCCGATCCAAAGCAGAAAGTTATTCACCAAGCCGTCTCCAGAACAACAGACCTCAACTCACGGGCCAGCCAAAGCCAATCATCAAAAAACAATCAATCACAATCCCTCGACCAACGTGGCACCCGGCTTTGCTGAGGAACATTCCGGCCGTTCATACTCTCTAGGCAGCCGACAACCTTGTACACCGCTTGGTGCACGGATTTATGGCGGCAAGGCACGAATTATCTTAGACGCTCCCCCTAATTATTGCTACCGAAACAGGGGCCTAGCCGCCAGTAATCCCTCTTCAATTCACAACCCACGCTGCAATAAATGACAACAAAAAGAGCGCATGTTGCGAGCCGTGAAACCGCCCTTGCTTCGATGACGACAGCGCTTCGCAGCAAAAAGATGCGATATTGGCTGCGGACAGCGGTGCGGCCAAGCCTCAAGACGTTTACAGACCAATTCTCAGGCAACCTCAGATCGTTTCTCGGTGACAAGCAATTCTCGCTTTGGCTGCTGGCTTTGGCGCTCGGCCCAGCGATCGCCTATGCAGCCATCGGCTTTAGGTTGCTGATCGGCTATTTCCAGCTGCCATGGCTCTTCACAACCAGCGAACGGATTGTTTCGGCGGCGCATCTCGTACCGTGGTGGTTGATCGTAGTGGCACCGACAGTTGGTGGCCTGGTGGTTGGCTACGTATTGGAAAACTACATGGCCGGGAAACGTGGCCACAGCGTCGCCGATGTTATTGAAGCTAAAGCGCTAAGCGATTGTCGCATTGATCCCAAGACCGGTCTCCTGAGTGCTCTGCTCGCAACGGTGTCACTTGGATTTGGTGCGAGTGCCGGGCGCGAAGGCCCTGTTGTCCACCTTGGTGCGACCCTTGCCTCGTGGATCGCCAGCAAGACGCAACTGCCACGCAGCGCCAGAAGGACACTACTTGCCGCCGGTGCCGCTGCGGCGGTATCGGCGTCGTTCAATGCGCCAATCGCAGGGGTCCTCTTTGCCCATGAGGTGATCTTGCAGCACTACGCACTCAGAGCCTTCATCCCTATTGTCATCGCCTCCGTTGCAGCCGGTGTTATCGCCCGCCTCCACTTTGGTAACTTTCCGGCATTTATCATTCCCGACTTCCAAATCGCCTCCTACTGGGAGTTTCCCGCATTTTTGATCCTCGGCATGGTGTGTGCCGTTGTCGCAATCCT
>JAHZKN010000276.1 GCA_022600335.1 Alphaproteobacteria bacterium | reverse complement strand
GTCGTCGCCCATGACCGCGCAGCCAAACACAAAGACAAACCTCATGTTTTGTTTTATGGACACTACGATGTGCAACCGCCAGATCCACTGGAGCTATGGACATCCCCACCGTTTGAGCCACGCCTCACAAAGGACAAGCGCAACGGCAAAGTGATTGTCGCCCGTGGAGCTGAAGATAACAAAGGTCAGTTGATCACATTCTTTGAAGCCGTGCGGGCATGGAACACTGTTGTTGGTGAATTGCCGATCTCCGTATCTGTCATGCTTGAAGGTGAAGAAGAGTGTGGTTCGCCATCTCTACCAGGCTTTCTGGATAAGCACGGCCATGAAATTCAAGCAGATTTGGTTTTGGTCTGCGATACCGGCCAGTGGGACAAAGATACGCCAGCGATCACCACCATGTTGCGCGGCTTGGCAACAACGGAAGTTGTCATCAAAGGTCCTAACCGCGATTTGCATTCCGGAATATATGGCGGGCCGGCCATGAACCCGATCCGAGCGCTCACCAAAATTGTTGGCACGATGCACAGCAAATCTGGTCGAGTCGCAATTCCGGGCTTTTACGATGATATTCGCCCTCCAACCGCAAAACAAAAGAAGCAGTGGGCTGCACTCAATTTGAATCCGAAAACCGCACTCGGTGAAATTGGCCTTTCCACGCCTGCCGGCGAGAAAACCCGTTCTTTTATAGAACAACTATGGGCACGCCCAACACTCGAGTTCAACGGCATTTCTGGTGGCTATCAAGGTGCCGGAACCAAGACGATTATTCCCGCAGAAGCCTCTGTCAAAATCTCCTGCCGCTTAGTTCCCGGTCAAAAACCGAAAAAAATCCTCCGCGCGATCCACAAATTCGTAAAAGCCAATCTACCAGCCGACTGCCGCGCAGAGTTCCACGGCACACACGGGAGTGCCGGTGTCAGCTTTGATACGACCGCACCACCTTTTCTGGCCGCAGCGCGCGCCTTACAGGAGGAATGGGGCAAACCAACAGTCATGATGGGCTGCGGAGCGTCGATCCCCATCGTCACCTCATTTCGTGATCACCTCGGCATGGACTCCATGCTCATTGGTTTTGGTGTCGAAGATGATCGCATTCATTCCCCCAACGAAAAATACAATCTCAAGAGCTTCAAAAAGGGAGCCCGCAGCTGGGCACGCATTCTTGCCGCACTTGCTGACATATAACGGATCCAACCCGCCATTCAGGCCAACGAGACAGGTCAAAAAGAGGAAATACAAATTGATGTCGCCGCTAACGAACCAAACTTTTCACCGTGTCTTACCCATAATACTGGCGGCTGTTCTCGTTACACTGAGTGTTGGACCCTCTGAGGCTCAACGCAGCTCTTACGACCAAACACGTCATCAGAGAACGAATCAAGCCGGAGACTTTGACTACTACGCGCTTGTTCTCTCTTGGAGCCCCACACACTGTGCTTCCCCTGCAGGGCGTCGCGACCGAGAGCAGTGTAACCGACGGGATGGGCGCGGCTATTCCTTCGTGTTGCACGGCCTGTGGCCACAGTACAAACGCGGCTATCCATCGAGTTGCCGCACGCGCGCACGTCCATTTGTACCCAAGCGCACCATCACCTCCATGATGGACATCATGCCATCCAAAGGTCTGATCATTCACGAATACCGTAAGCATGGCACATGCTCTGGCCTAAGCCCGTATGAGTACTTTTCGTTGTCGCGCAAACTTTACGACCAAATTCAAATTCCAGCCCCCTATCGCACCCCAATAAAGGAACAATTCGTCAGCCCACAACAGCTGATCGCCGAGTTTACAGCTGCCAACGCGCACCTTAAGCCGAATATGATGGCGGTCTCTTGCCGCGGCTCTGGCAACCGACTGCGCGAAGTGCGTTTTTGCTTCTCCAGGGATGGAAAATTGCGCCGCTGTGGCCACAATGAAAATCAGCGCAAATTGTGCTCTGCATCCCGCATGTTTGTCCCGCCCGTGCGCTATTCACGTCGCTAGTGCATCGGCGCATCTCAGACTTGATAGAAATTGTGCAGCGGCGGCTCAGCGCCATGCCTTCGACAAATTTCTAACGACAGTGCTCCCAGCGTCGAAAACGCGGCAAAATAGAGGGGGCGGGAACAAATAATGATCGGTGATGCAGAACACCTCGCAGCCGGACAAAGCTGGCGTTTCAACGCGACCCATGGATTTGACGATGCGCGCATCATTATCGGTGCCCTAGTCACCCTGCCAGCCGGTGGGCGAATTGTGTGTTTTTCTGTAACTCGGGCTCCGACCAAGCTATCTGATGGAACCATTGCTGAAGCAATGATTTCATTTGTGCCGATGGCGGAACCGGCGTTCCGAGCTACCGTCATTGCCAATGAGGGCATGGCCACTCCGCCTCAAGAGTTCTCCGACGAACTGACGGCGTGGCAAAGGGACGAACGCGGATTGACAATCTTCACGGTACCGTTTGATGGGTGCCTGGATCGCCTGTTGGCCAACCAAGCGGCATCTCTGATTGCCAAGCCGGCAGCTTAGCTTCTGTCCTCGACACCGCTTCTAGCTCTATGACACCGCTCTTTACCGGTGCGCTTTGCCAGCAGATTGGCAGGTCACCACGAGCCTATGCACGCAGCCGATGCTGCGAGGTCGACCCACAAACTCTAAACTAAAGGCGGAAGAAAAGCCTGCCGTTTGACAATGAACCGCGGGGAGGTTCGCATGAGTCAACACGACAGGCTCAATCCGAACTGGGACTACGATGTCACCTCAACGTGACTCTCATCCACACAGCAAATTAGCAGCGCACCACAGTTTTCAGCGGGGTCGCGATGTCCTGCCAGTTTTGCTCCCGGCATAAAGATCCTAGGAGGCCCATGTTAAATGCATATGACAGCCGAAGGCCTCTGAAAAACAAATGATTTTCAAGGAAGTGCCAGACATTGCCTGGATCTGTTGAAATAGCCATCTATGGCAAAAAATAAAAACAAGCCAGGGTCAACGCGGACCCCAGCTTGTTTCTTTGCCAACGGGATGGGCAGTAGAAGCTAGTAGGTAAACGTTGCTGTACCGACGAAGCGCTCATCGGACAAACCAGCAAACGGAGCACCAGCAGTTTGGTCAAGATCCGTATCATGGTATCTTAAGTCAAAGGACAGCTTGTCGACAGCAAGCTCCAATCCGACGTTCCAGTACCAGTAATCGTCGTCCAAACCAGCTGCATCAAACGTAAGGTCGGTTGGACTACTCGCATCGCTGACCTGGTAGCCAACGAGCCCACTGATAGTGGGCGAGAATGGGCCGACCGATGGTAGGCCATAACTTGCTGACCCTTCAAAAGTCCAAACTTCACCACTTTCAAAAGTGTATTCTGGTGAGTAGTAAGCGGTCACGCCAACAGTGAGATTCTTGACAAGGTCATCAGTGCTGACACCGGCTTTGCCTTCCCAGTAGTCAACATCAACCACTTGACCAAGACCATTCGTGGCAAGTGTCGATTTCTGATTGGGATAGCCGTAGTAGATGACACCAAAGTCAAAATCCGCAATGCCGAGCGACGGTGTGATGCCAGCATAGACGTCGATTTCTTGCACTGCGCCGCCGACAAAATTCTTGTCGACGCCGGAGCCCCAGGCGCCGATGTAAAATATGCCATAGGTGACATCAACACCGGCCTGAAAAGCCGGGTCTTCGTTGTTTTGTGAGACTCCGCGGAAGATGTAATCGCTGGTGCCACCGGCATTGAACGAAAACGTCCAATTCCGCTCGCTATCGTCCGCGATCGCAGGGGCTGCAAGAGCACCCAATCCGAGAATCGCGGCAGCAGTTGCTTTGATCAAAGTCCTGGTCATCGATCCAATCACCCTTATTTCTTTGTTCTAGCGCTGCACCCCACGGAAGAATCTCAGAACTCGTCGCAAAGTCGGGGGACGCTGTGTTGTCACTACAGAAGTACGGTTTCCGCCGATGGTTCAACACAAAACAACTGCTTGAAATGGCATCCAAAATGGTAGTCACCGCAACGCAACGAAGCCGCGTTTCTGATCAGTTTTTGATCAATTGGCAGTCCCTTTGCCTAGATGTTGCGCAGTTAGGCTTTAAAGTTGCCGCAACAAGTGCTGGTGCGCTGTGGAATAACCGGTAAAAGACAGGCCCAACGTCGTAATCG
>JAHZKN010000275.1 GCA_022600335.1 Alphaproteobacteria bacterium | reverse complement strand
GCACGTTGACGCTAGCCAGTCGTGTGTTGGATGACATCTTGAACCAGTCTCCCGACCGACATGCACCCTATGTCGGTGAGAGCGCGTTTGCGACCAAAGCTGGCATTCATGCCTCTGCGATTGTCAAAGCGCCTGAGACCTATGAGCATGTGGCTCCAGAGCTTGTTGGCAATGAGCGCAAGTTGTTGGTGTCCAAGCAGTCCGGAAAATCCAACTTGTTGTCCGCTCTGACGCGCTTAGGGCTTGAGACGGACCGCGAGGACCCACGCATTTCAACGCTTCTTGATGTCGTTAAAGAGCGTGAGTCGCAAGGCTACAGTTATGAGGCTGCAGAAGCCTCGTTTGAGCTTCTGGCGCGGCGCTATCTGCGCAACGTACCGGAGTTCTTCACTGTTGATGGCTTTAACGTCACCGTGCAGCGTCGCTACAATGCGCGTGGCGATGAAATCACGGTGTCCAAAGCCGATGTGAAAGTGTGCATCAACGGGGATGTGGAGCCGCTGTGGTCGGTTGCCGAGGGCAACGGTCCGGTCAATGCACTCGATCGTGCGTTGCGCAAAGATTTAGGGCGCTATCAAAAGCATATCGAGAGCATTGAGCTTGTCGACTACAAGGTGCGCATCTTAACCGGTGGCACGGAAGCCGTGACCCGTGTGCTTGTGGAGAGTCGTGACGGCGTGACTGGCGAGCGGTGGTTTACCGTTGGCGTGTCCCCGAACATTATTGATGCAAGCTTTGAAGCCTTGTTGGACTCAATCAACTACAAGCTGATCAAGGATCAAGCGAAAGCCGCCTAAACATGGTGGCACCGCGCTGGCGTGATGAAATCAGTCTTTTAGCAGTTTCTTGGCGGCGTCCTCTGGCCGCAAGGTGCCGGCAAGCACCGCATCTGATAGATCATTCAGCCCCTTGGTGCTGCCACCTTTGATGCGTCCTGCGACAAGGTCGGCTGCGGCACGTGCAATCAAATAGCGGGCGCGCTTGCGTCGCCTCTCGGCTTGTGGCGCGGATCTGATTTCAACCCCGAGATCTAAGACCGCTTGCATCAATTCAGCGACACCCGCGCCAGTGGTTGCAGTCGTCTTGAGCACGGGCACTTTTTTGCCGGTGCTGGCGCGGATCGACAAGGCGCCAATCAGTTGGTGCATCGTGCGTTCGGCGTCGTCGCGGTCGCCTTTGTTGACCACCAAGATATCAGCAATTTCCAGCAAGCCGGATTTCATCGCCTGAATATCATCGCCAAGCCCTGGAGCGGAAATAACAATACGGATGTCAGCGACTTCCGCGACATCAATTTCGTTCTGCCCTGTGCCAACGGTTTCTAATAAAATGATATCGAATTTTCCCGCATCGAGTGCATCGATAATGCGCACGGCCGCTGGCGAGAGACCCCCGAGATACCCGCGACTAGCTAAAGAGCGCACAAAGACATCATTGTCATCGAGCGCCGCTGTCATGCGAATGCGATCCCCGAGAATGGCACCGCCGGAAACCGGGCTCGACGGGTCAACAGCAATGACACCGACGCGCTTTCCCTTTGTACGTAGGTGTTTGATGATGGCGTTGACAAGCGTTGATTTGCCCGCGCCGGGCGGTCCGGTAATGCCGAGCACCAAGGCGTTGCCCAAATGCGGCTGCAAAGCTTGCAATAACTTTGGGGCCGTTGGAGACATGCGCTCAAGTTCAGTAATGGCATGCGCCAGCGCACGGCGTTCTCCACCGAGTACGCGTTTGACAGCGTCCTCAGGCGTTGTCAAACCGTTGTTGGTTGGTGCTTGTCTTGCTGTTTTATCGTCGCCCATAGTGCGGGGGATACTGGCAAGGCGGCCGCGTTGCAAGGCTGGAAGCAGGCCCTGTCCCCAATCGCCGCAGAGAACAGTCCGTTTCGCGGTTGCTTAGAACAGCCGCAGCTTGGGTTGCAGTACGTCGTTTGCGGTCTAGAACCAAAGACCCGGCCAGCGATACCGCGGGCGCAGTTCAATGGGTCCAAAGCCAACCAGGGACACCATGGGCTCTTCCGCTATGATGATGGGAGCAAGCTTTGGCCGCTCACTGAGGGCCATCAAACGTTGAATACGGGCCTTGGTGGTTGGATGGGATCTCAACAAGGATGGGTGGGGCACGCGTCGACTTGGTACCGGGAACATCAAGTCTTCCCAAAAGTGTCCGGTATGGCGCTCCAAATTGTTGAGCGCACCTGCAAGTCCGGTTGGATCGCCTGTTAGGGCTGCTGCTTCTAGATCTGCGTCAAACTCCCGTGCGCGCGAAAGTCCGAGCTGCAGTATGCTGGACGCCATGGGGGCGAGATACAGCAGCGCCACCAACCACCACGACACGTAGCGATGACCATCAAGGGCTGCGATCACATTCATCAACGCCAGTGCGAGCGCGACATAGGATAGAAGTTGCAGAAAGCGCGTGATGACATCGGCGATGCCCAGCACCCACAGATCGTTGTTGCGGATATGGCTGATCTCGTGGGCCAGAACTCCAGAGATTTCGCGCATCGACAGGCGTCTGAGCAAACCTTCTGTGACGGCCACTGCAGAATGATCCGGTGACCCGACGGCAAAGGCGTTGATCGTTAGGCTGGGAATGACATAAAGGTCTGGCCGCGATGGCAAATCGGCACGGTGAGCCAGCACGTTCAAAAGCGCATTGAGTTGGTTGTCCGTTTCAGGAGCAATTTTCTGCCCCCGATACAGGCGCATCACAGCGGCAGGCGGCACGTGCGGGCTTAAGAGTACGAGGCTGGCCAGTACAATTGCTGACCCGGAAACGCCGACCCAGCCCCACATCATCCAAGTCGCGAGCGCCAGGATGAGGCCCATGCCAGTGATCAGCGTGATGGATTGCAGAAGGTTGCGGCGCTTGTGTTCGTCTTGTGCGTTTGCGTCGAGGAGAACGTCCATAAGGGTAGTCCGAGCCGTGGAATCAAATGGGATCCCGACTTCCTGTACGCAAAAAAAGACAATCTTGAGGTCATCAGCCGACGATGCGTGAGGCTTTGATACCCTGAGCCCGACGAGCTGCGGATCCAGTGGCATTATTCACTGTGCGGATTGCGTTCCAGGCCATGGTGCCGATTGCGATTTTTGCCGTCTGATCGGCTGGAGCCGGAGCGTAAGGCATGCGCGCCATTGGTGCCGATGGGCCGTTTTCTGAGCCTGCGTGCGGACCCTGCCGGGCAATAGGCTCATCCTAGAGCTTGGCGATTGCATCCTCGTGTACCCCCTGAGGAGTAAGCCTGCCCCATGCCGCCTGAATCGTTGGGACAATATCGTCCGCGGTCTCGACAATTTTAAAACCGACTTCCAATCCTGTTCTGATAAACGCTTCTGAACGCATGTGCGCCAGCAGCTCCAGAAACGGATCCCAGAAGCCTGCAATGTTGGCAACGACAATCGGTTTGGTGTGGCGGCCAAGTTGCGACCAGGTGAGCTGCTCAACAAGCTCTTCCAATGTTCCAATGCCACCGGGAAGCGCAACAAAAGCATCGGATGTATCAAACATCATCTGCTTGCGCACATGCATATCGTCAACCACATGCAGATGCGTCACATCTTTGAGCATCATCTCGCGTTCTGAAAGGAATTCCGGAATGATGCCGGTGACAGAACTGCCCGCACTCAATGTCGCGCGCGCTACTTCACCCATCAAGCCAAGACTGCCGCCACCATAGACCAGGCCGAGGCCGTTCGCGGCAAGTTCATTGCCAAGGTGTCGCGCGGCTTCAACGTACGCCGTGTTTTTTCCTGGACCTGAACCGCAATATACGCAGATGGATTGGGTTAGGTGCGCATTATTTCTTCCCATCGGAGTCATGGTTTTTGGTTTAAGTGATGACATTACAGTTTTTCTTCAACCTTGTTTCTAGTCACGATTGTGCTCAATACGAACGGCCACTGTTAACTATGATCGGGTGTGAACTACGGAGTAGCAGATAGCCACAGTTTGGGTTTAAGAAGCCTAATGAGATGGCCTGGCTGAATTGCGGCACTCTCATTTGCTCCCTGTTTAGTCGGCGAAGCCCTGAGTATAAGCGCAGATTTGCAG
>JAHZKN010000274.1 GCA_022600335.1 Alphaproteobacteria bacterium | reverse complement strand
GCGTTGTTGATAATCAAGGTCACGAAATTTTTGCTGACAAAGTTGGCGTCATGCTGGCTCGCGACATCTCAGCTCTGCATCCAAATGCCAAGTTCGTCGCTGACGTCAAATCAACGGGGCTGTTTCTGACAGACCCTGTGCTCGCGGAAAACGGGGCCACAACCACATATTGGAAAACCGGCCATTCGTACATCAAGCGCTTCAGCCACGAGACGAAAGCTCTTGTTGGATTTGAGAAGTCTGGACACTTCTTTTTTAACCCACCACTCGGACGTGGTTATGATGACGGTCTTGTTGCTGCTCTTGCAGTTTGCGACATGCTGGCGCGCAACCCTGATAAATCGATGGCAGATCTCAGGGCGGCGCTACCGACAACATGGCAGTCGCCGACGATGTCTCCGCACTGCGATGACGAAACAAAGTATGGTGTTGTTGAGAAAATCGTTGCGCACTATCAAGGTTTGGCTGACAGCGGGGCGAAAGTTGCTGAACAAGATATTCGCGAGCTCATTACCGTCAACGGTGTCCGGGTTGTCTTAGAAGATGGAACCTGGGGCCTGGTTCGCGCCTCGTCTAACAAGCCAGAGTTGGTTGTCGTTGTTGAAAGCCCAACCTCCGAAGACAACATGAAAGCCATCTTTGCCGATCTTGACGCACAAATTGCAACGCATCCGGAAGTTGGTGCGTACAATCAAAAAATATAACACTCTCTAAGTGACAGCTTCAGGTCTTGCCCACGCGCTGGCGCAACACTAGACCGTCATCAAAAACCGAATGCAGACCACGGCCAAAAAGGCTGCAAAGGCCAGCTCTAATGTGCGCCGCTCAATGCCATGCGCCAGGCGAACACCAAAGGGAGCGGCAAACACACTGACCGGTGCCACTACAAGAGCCGCAGCGACACACACATAACCAAGGGAAAACGGCGGCAGCAGTTGCTGTCCCCAACCGGCCCAAATGTAGCCAACAACGCCAGGCACAGCGACCAACGGACCAAAGGCGGCGGCTGTGGAAACCGCTGTTAAAATTTTGCGGCCGTAGAGCGTCAAATAGGGCACCACAAACGTGCCGCCGCCGATGCTCATCAGTGTCGAGAGCCAACCAAAGCTCAAAAATGCAGCTTCAAACCATGGTCGCTTTGGCACATCCGCTCCGAGTTGCCACTCCTCTTTGCCCGCTGCAAGTTTCATTGCAACAACAGCGGAGGCAACAATCCAAACCCATTTCAGCACCGTCCCAGTCGATGTGCTGGCCATAACAATGCCACCCACGACACCCAACACCACCCACGGTGCAAAGCGACGCCAAAGCTGCATATCAACGCTACCTTTCGCATGATGGCTGGCGAAAGATCGGAGCGTTGTCGGCGCGATGATGGCCATGGTTGTGCCAAGCGCGACATGCATTTGGACCGACGGATCAACCTCCAATATGCCAAAGATCTCATAGAGAACGGGCACCAGAACACCACCGCCACCGATCCCCAATAACCCTGCCAGCACACCGGCCACAACGCCTGCAACCAGCAATGCCGCCAAAAGTCCCGCGTGCGCCACCACCCAGGCAAGAAGATCTGGACCCGCTCCAGCGCCGTCCATCATCGCCGCTCCCAGGTCATGCTGCTTCAGGTCCAGCAGTTTGGTGAGCGTCGGATAGGACCGGGTCTTGCGTAAAACCATCACGCGTCACAATCGCCAGTGCCTCGTCCAGCACCGATAGTCCCGCATTGGGTCTCGGAGCATATTCACTGAGATGACGGCGGAATAGACGGCCGTTCGGACACCCATGGTACAGCCCCAACAGGTGGCGGGTGATGTTATTCAACCGTCCGCCAGCTTGCAAGTGAGCTGCAATATAAGGCCGTAGGCTTTCAATCACCTGCGCACGTGTCGGCGGCGAGGCAGTCTCACCAAAGAAAAGGCGGTCAACGTCGGTCAGCACCCATGGCGTTTGATAGGCAGCACGCCCCATCATGACACCATCAACATGGGTAAGGTGCGTTTGACACTCGGCATGTGTCGCCAAGCCGCCGTTGATGACAATGGTCAGATCCGGACGGGCGTCTTTCAGGCGCCAGACGCGCTCATAGTTTAGCGGTGGCACCTCACGATTTTGTTTTGGCGACAACCCCTTGAGCCAAGCCTTGCGCGCATGGACTACAAATACATCACAACCGGCATCGCTGACCGTATCTACAAAATGTGCCAAATCACGGTCTGGGTCTTGGTCGTCAATGCCGATGCGACACTTGACCGTTACAGGAATCGAACACGCGCGACGCATTGCGGTGATTGATGCCGCCACAACATCCGGCTCTGCCATCAAACAGGCGCCAAACGTGCCACTCTGCACGCGGTCGGACGGGCAGCCGACATTGAGATTAATCTCATCATAGCCAGCCTCTGCACCCAGCACCGCCGCATCTGCCAGTTTTTCTGGATCACTGCCGCCCAACTGCAACGCAACGGGATATTCTTCGGCTGAAAACTTAAGCAAGCGATCGCGTGGGCCGAACAACACCGCATCCGCCGTCAACATCTCAGTGTACAGCCGGGCATGGCGCGTCAATTTTCGATGGAACACACGGCAATGCCGGTCAGTCCAGTCCATCATCGGCGCAATGCAGAATTTATATGAATGCGTTTGCACGTTTTCTCTTGCTGTATTCAAAGTCACTTTGGTAAACGGGCCGCGCTAAATCCTGATGCGCGCCGTTGCATGACCTTATGCCTCATGAGGCATGAGGTGTACACCTTCAGGCAACAAAGCCACTGTCACCTCAGACCCGACTTCGAGACCATATTGGCGCGCGTTTCGCGTTCGGATCAAAAACTTCAGTCGCGTGGCGTTGTGATCTGCTTTATCCGTTGTCATTGTCATGGACGAGTTTTCGCCAAGGTTGCCAATGGTCTCGATGTGACCATGGAGTGTGTTGCGACGCGGAGTGCCATTCGCGTCCGGCTGATAAACGACAATATGATCCGAGGCGACCATCCATGACACCGCTTGACCCTGCTTGAATGCGCCCGTTTCTGCCACCTCAATGTGCTGATCACCGTGCCAGTGGAGCAACCCCAATTCGTGTGGTGTCGCTTCCCGCGCCACAGTACCGCGATAGATATTGGTCTGACCCATGAGCCGCGCAACGAGCACCTGTGTCGGACGCAGCCGGACGTCTTCTGGTGCTGCCGTTTGAAGAACTTGTCCATGATGCAATACAACCATGCGGTCGGCGAGTATCAACGCTTCTTCAATATCGTGTGTCACCAAAATGATCGGACAGTTCAAACTGCCGCGCAGCGCCAGCAGCTCCCGTTTCAACCGCACGCGCGTCATCTGATCCACCGCTGAGAAGGGTTCATCCAAAAGAAGAACACGCGGCTGTCGCGCCAAAGCCCGGGCAAGAGCAACGCGTTGACGCTGTCCACCGGACAAGGCATCAGGCCGACGTTGTTCGAGACCGTGAAGATTGACTTGAGCCAATAGAGACTGTGCGCGGTGCTCACGATCCGTCGTATCGTCGGCGACCAGAGCGATCGCCACATTCTCAAGCGCAGTAAGATGAGGAAATAGAGCATAGTCCTGAAACAAAAGCCCAGTGCGGCGTTCCTGCGCGGCTACGTCAACGCGCGCGGTATCGCTGAACCAAAGATCATCCCCCGATGCAATCCGTCCGCGTTCTGGCTTCAACAGTCCCGCGATAGCGCGCAGAATTGTGGTCTTGCCGCTGCCGGACGGTCCGACCAGGGCGACAAGTTCACCCGGATCACAATGCAGCGAAACATCGAGCGGGATCGGATGGGTTTGCTGGAGCGAAGCGGTCAGCGCGGCAGTCGTGTGTGCTGTCGTCATCGTTTACTGCCTCTCCTGCGTGCCAATAAATGCACAATGGCAATGGCGATAAACGAAAATGCCATCAGGACAGCAGCCATGGTGCCGGCTTCGCCATTACGGAACGCCTGAACCGAGTCATAGATGGCAATGGAAAGCGTTCTGGTTTCTGCCGGGATATTGCCGCCAATCATCAAGATGACGCCGAATTCACCTAGAGTGTGCGCAAAAACCAGCGCTAAAGCAGAGACGATTCCCGGCCAAGCGAGCGGCAGCTCTATCCGCCAAAATGTCTGCCACGAACTCAAACCGCTCACCCAGGCTGCCTCTCGGATATTGGTTGGAATACCTTCAAACGCACGCTGCATGGGTTGCACGGCAAACGGTAAGTTAATGATCAAAGACGCCAATAGAATGCCTGAGAATGAAAACACGAGCGGTGCTCCAAACAGCCAATCCGCCAGCGCTCCAAATGTTGATGACGGTGAGAGAGCAACCAACAGATAGTAACCAAGAACTGTCGGCGGCAAAACAAGCGGTAACATGACAGCTGCTTCAATCGCGCTCTTTCCGTTGACAGAACGCCACGCAAGGAACCGCGCCAGTAGCAGTGCTGGCGGGCTCAAGATTACACAGGTAAACATCGCAAGCTGCAGCGAGAGCTTAAATGCTGTCCAGTCCATAGAAGCGTACAGATCG
>JAHZKN010000273.1 GCA_022600335.1 Alphaproteobacteria bacterium | reverse complement strand
TTAACTTCTTGTACTGCGCTTTTTTGCGGGCGGCAGCCTTTGCAACTTTACGTGCTGCTTTCTTAATCTTTTTAGATGCATGCTTGGCCGCTTTTTTGTTGGCCTTTTTCACGGCCTTGTGAGCGATTTTTTTGCCAGCTCTTTTCGCCACTTTCTTTGCTACGCGGCCTTGCATTTTCCTGGCCATGCGTTTCTGCATTTTCTTTGCTACACGGGCCTGCATTTTGCGCACGATGCGTTTCTGCATTTTCTTTGCTACACGGGCCTGCATTTTGCGCCCCATGCGTTTCTGCATTTTCTTTGCTACACGGGCCTGCATTTTGCGCGCCATGCGCTTTTGAATCTTTTTGGCAGCACGCTTATGCATTTTTTTGACGGCGCGGCGCTGTGCTTTGCGTGCCGCACTCTTGTGAGCCTTACGCGCGGCACGGGCCTTCACTTTCTTTCCTGCAGCACGCGCCACCCTGGCGCCGCCTGGCGCCTTTGCAAGGACAATTAAGGAGCTTCGGTTTCCAGCTTCTTGGGCGCGGTTACTATCAGCTTGGCCGAGAGAATGTATCGATGTTGAGAAGGCGGCTGCAGACGATGGGACTGACAAAATCAGAGCAGCGCAAATGAGGGACACAGGTGTCAGATAAAGGTGTCGGATACGCATGGTACAAAACTCACATAATTTACGCGACGCAAAGCGACTTCAATTGTGAGGCGAACGGTAACAGTTTTTTAATACATTTGGGAACAGCGATTAATGAAATATTAGTATTTTGGGAATTGGCGTTAATTCGAACGTCTATTAGCGGCATTTGTGAAAGTCTTTTTCTGACTTTAGGTCTGACCTTGGTCTGACTATGCTGTGGCGTACCCATCGAGGTCATGGATTTGTAGTTGTCACACCAGCCGAGCATTTGCCCGGTCGAGGCGTCGTATGTTTAGCAACTGACAAGGGGGGTGTGCGTCGCAACAACACGGACGTCAGGCGCGGACCAACAAGAATTATGGTGCTATTGGGACGGTGTAAAAATGCCACACGGCAGTTGAGATTCGCTATGAACTACGTGTCGTTCAGCAATGAACCGGTGAATAAACCACCGCGGGCAATGCGAATCGCATACCCGTCAGGATAGGTTAACAATTTGTTAACAAGCCTGCTTCGTCACACACTCGATTGGTGCGCTGAACTTCACTTGCAGGGCTTCATCTTATTTGTCGGGTAGGACGACTGAATACCTTGGGGGAATGTTTGATGCTAAAATTCGTCAGCGGGGCATTTGCTATCGCAGCACTTTCGCTTCACATCGTCTCCGCATCATCAGCGCAGGCACAAACAGCTGCTGCAAACGTACCCAACATAACGCCTCCCACTTTTACTGCCAGCGAAGATGACAAGCTGGAGTTCTTTGGTGCGTTGACATTGACGACCGACAGCCGAGGCCAGGGCTTCACGTCAAATGATGAAGATCCATCGATCAGCGGGGATCTAGGCGTCATTTATAAGAACTTCTACCTCGGACTATCTGCAACGCTTGTTGATTTAGGGCAGAACATTCTGCCGAACGGGGCAACGCAGGATGTCGGACGAGCGGCGCTGACGTACTATGCAGGGTATGTCAATATTTGGCGCGAAACGACATATGACATCACGATTTCCTATGCGACCTTCCCCGGCGCCAAAGACTCCGGCGCGGAACTTGACTATTGGGAGGGCAGTGTCGGTGCGTCTAGAATACTATTCTCTGACGTTAAAGGCGGCGTTCGTGTCTATTACGCACCGGATTTCACCGCTGGCCAGGGCAGAAACTGGACGTTCGAGCTTACACTTGAAAAGCCGCTTCCAAAGTTCTGGAGACTGACTCCATTATTGACCGGGACCGTGGGCTATCAGGAAGGCGACGAAGATAGGGGCAATTTCGACTACTGGTTCTGGGAAGCAGGCGTCGAATTGACTGTAACCAAGCATTGGAATTTCGATCTCCGCTATCATGACAGCGCCGACGTCCCGTTCAGCTGTTCAAATCTTTGCGGTCCAAGATTCGTAGCATCAACGACGTTTGAGTTTTAGCTGCTGGCTGCTTTCTAATAAGTAGCGAATGCGATGTGATTGTGGTGTCTGCCCACTCTCGCCCAACGTCGCCAATTGCGGCGGCAACGATGAGCGGGATTGTGCGGCCGCCATTCATTCGTTCGGACAATGGACCAGAGTTCATTGCCGAAGCTGTCAGAGCCTGGATCACAGTGGTTGGCGCCAGACGGCTTACATTGAGCCTGGCGGTCCCTGGGAGAATGGCTACGTCGAGAGCTTCAATGCCCGATGTGACGAACGCCTCAATTGAGAAATCTTCTACAGATTGAAAGAAGCTCAGATCGTGATTGAGGATTGGTGACGTCACTACAATCACAAACGCCCGCATTCATCGCTCAGATACAGGCCGCCTGCGCCTGAAGTGATCGTTCCATTGCAACGGGAGCCAGCAATGAACTAACATTCAAACCGGACCAGTAGATAAAGTCATCGGTGATGGCGATGGGTTGGAGCGCCAGACCAAAGGCCGTCAGACTTTGGTCGCTAGTGTTTTTTTGATTTTTGACTGCTGGTCAGCGCGCGTGACTATTTTTTGGTCACGGTCTCGCCGCCAAGTGCCACGCGGATTAAATCAGCGGTGCGTTCCAAGCCAAGCTTGTGTTTCATCTGCGTGCACGTATTGGCAACCGTCTTATACGCAATGCCAAGCAACTCTGCGATCGACGTTAGGCTTTCACCGCGCCCGAGAAGGCGTAGGATTTCTAGTTCTCTCAGTGTCAGTTTGTCGAGCGGATCGGCCTCGTTCGTCGGGCCGAGCTTAGTTCTTAGATCGCGCTCAATGTAACGCTTGCCAGCGAGGGCTGCTTCCGCCGCAGCGATGACTTCTTCTGGCGGGGCTGCTTTGCTCACATAGCCGACAGCCCCAGCTTTTAAGGCCTGTGTCACGTAGGCTGGTTCAGAATGCATGGAGAGCACAACGATGCGCACCGGGGAATCGAGCTTCATGGCGCGTTGGATGAACTCAAGTCCACCCATGCCATCTAGGTTCAGGTCTAATAACACCAAATCAGGTTGTGAATCCTGAACTATCTGAAGCGCTTGCTGTCCACCAGTGGCCTCTATGATGTCTGCAGTCATGCTGGTTTGCAGTAGGCGGCGAACGCCATCGCGAACAATTGCATGATCATCTACAAGCAGGATCTTCATGACGTAAGAGGTCTTTCTTCTGCTGCACTGGTGTGTGTTGCGCTGGACTGTGACGGTCCGGTGTTGGTTCCCACGTCATTCGCAAAGCCACTCGGTGCTTCGGCTGCTGCTGGGAGTTTAGCACGCACAACAAGGCCTGGGCCGTCGCTTCTCTTACCAATCGTCAATATCCCGCCAAGGCGGGCAATGCGTTCTTCCATGCCGCGCATTCCAAATCCTGGTTTAAGCACGGCGCCGGCACTTCCAGACCCGTCATCAGAAACCTGTAGGGCCAGTGCATCGGTTTCGATCTGGCGAAGCTCAATGGCGACGGTCTTAGGTTGACCATGGCGAAGCGCATTCGATACCGCTTCGCGAACAACAAAAAAGACAGCACTTAAAACAGTCACATCCGTATCAACCGGTGCGACATCAACAGTGAATTTAACGTCA
>JAHZKN010000272.1 GCA_022600335.1 Alphaproteobacteria bacterium | reverse complement strand
CGGCTTATTGAAATCGAAAAGACGGTCCAACAGGAGCCTGATTCAGTGCGACGCCTAGCAGCTCTCTGCGTCCGATCACACGGCGATGCGGAGCGGCTTTTCAAGCTCCTTAAGCTATCCTCCCGCGATCACCACCGACTGGAAAGCATCAGTGCACACGCTTCGACCCATCGACCCGAGTCTCCTGAAAAAGCCGATCAGAGATTCATTTATCTCCATGGTGCGCAGGCGTTTCAGGATTCTGTTCTTTTGGGCTGGGCGCAATCGGATGCGGATGTTGGCGACCCATCATGGGTGGCCCGCTTTACGCTCGTTGAGCGCTGGCAAGCGCCAAAATTTCCGGTCAGCGGTGCCGACGTCCTGGCGCTCGGCATCCCAGCCGGGCCTAATGTGGGCAAAATCCTTGCTGAGGTTGAGCGGTGGTGGATGGCAGAAGACTTCCCCAACGACACAGGCCGCATTCATGCCCGTCTTGGCGAAATCGCCAAGGTTACCAAATCCTAAATTTGTGCTTCATGACGGCCAGAAACGAGGCTACTGTCGCCATTCGTCTCTATCGGTGGTGCGTATTGGAGTGTTTTGAAGTATGGCGCGTTCTGATGAAAAAGTATTGATGGCATTGCGGGCCAAAGCGCGACGCTCCATTCAATGTGTATTCGCGGCCCTGGCTCTTGGATCGCTGGGTTTTGCCGTTTTTGCTCATCACAGTGCTGGCTTTGCAGAGCTTGACCAAGCCGCCCGCCACGACCTCGCCAACGCATTTCTGTTTCTCGGCACTGCAAATGCACTCACGATGTGGGCTTGGGATTTATTGTTTTGGCATGACGTTGAAATTTAACGCACCAATTAGATAACAATTGAAAATGCAAAAGCACCGGAGGTTTTATATCCGGTGCTTTTCTAATCTTTAGTAACGACACTGTGGCTGAAAAATGCTAGATGGCAAAGTCGGACAGCTTCTGACCCTTCTTTAATCTGGCAAGCACCCAATTTGGCTTGCGCCCGCGCCCAGTCCATGTATCCGACGGATCATCTGGATTTGCAAACTTGGCTACACTAACGGTTTTGCCACGTTTCTTGCCACCGACACCATAGATGTCGAATATTGTGAAACCTGTCCCAGAGAGAAGCTTATCAATTTTTGCTTTAAGCGCCTTGCGTTCCCGGTCTCTAACTTGTGCCTTTGCTTTTTGCAGCTCTTGCTCAAGGGAATTGATGTCTTTCAAAGACAGTTCATCAACTTTGACGGTTGAGCGCCGCTTGGATGTTTTCTTTGTTTTTGCAGCCCGTTTTCGCGGGCTGGTTTTCTTTGCAGTTTTGCGACGCGTGCTTGCTTTTTTTCTCACGGATATCCCCAATACTTGACGCATAGAATAGCGCACAGATAACACCGCTCAATTGCCGTGGCAATCGCAATGATAAATGCGTTTCAATTCAAAATACTGCACAGTTAATTCGAATATAGAACTGCGTATATTGATAGCCAATTCATTTGAATTTACGGGGCAATTCGGCAATTGCTTTGATTGCGAATTAGGTGCAGCCGGCTTACTACCGATGACGAGAACCCGCGCATCAACAATCAGACTGCCGACCCTATGGGGAGCGTAGGCGCGGCGGCACCCCTTAAACCCACGTGAACCGAGCAGATCATCCCCCATCACCCGGCAAAACGGGCCATAAGGGCCGATGAACGGCAGATGAACGCAATATTCAGAATGGGTTCAATGCAGCCACGCTACGGTATCTTCACCCTGAGATCCTATCTTCCCCGGCGTGATCCAGAGGGCCAAGCGTGCAGGGTCGCTTGGCCCTCAGCCGTGTCCGGCCCCGGTCCGTTCCACGATCCCATCTCCACGAGCATCATCCGGCCTGGCGCCAATTTGCCGACGCCCGCGTGGACGCCGAACTGAACCAACCGTAAATCAGCGCACGATCGCTCTTGAATGCAATCTCATGAGCCGCTAGGCATGGTGCAATGCGCCCTGCGCGGATCGCACGCCCGGTCCTTAGTTTGCAAACCGTATCGCGTGCCCCATTTGACGTTCCTTTCATCCCGCTGCCGATGGAGCCCCATTGTGACTTTCCAACTCCCCGATTTGCCATATGCCTATGACGCGCTTGCCCCTTATATGTCAGCTGAAACCCTGGAGTTTCATCACGACAAGCATCACCAAGCCTACGTAACGAAAGGCAATGAATTGGCCGGCGCCGGTTCAAAGTATGAGGGTAAATCTATCGAAGAGATTTGCACCGCTGCATTTGCTGCCAATGACGCGCCTGTAATCAATAATATCGGTCAGCACTTCAATCACATCCATTTCTGGCAATGGATGAAAAAAGGTGGTGGTGGCAGTCGTTTGCCAGCAAGTTTGCAAAAATTGGTTGATGAGGCAGGCGGCTTTGACAAGGTTCGCCAGGACTTTATCGCGGCCGGTATGGGCCAGTTTGGATCAGGCTGGGCGTGGCTCGCAATCAAAGATGGCCGCCTGGCAGTGATGAAAACGCCGAATGGAGAAAATCCATTGATGCATGGCGCCAAGCCTATTCTTGGCTGCGATGTCTGGGAACATTCCTATTACATCGACTATCGCAACGCGCGGCCGAAATATCTGGAGGCTTGGTGGGACAATCTCGTCAATTGGGAGCATGTCGAAGCGATGCTCAGTGCCTAGTCCGTTTCAGGATTAAGTCGAACCACCCGCTCCACCACCCAATCAAAACAACCAAGCGGAGCTGATCAAGACTGATCGGCTCCGCTTTTTTTACGCGCGCGTTTGGTGTCAAAAAAAACTAACGCCCCGTCAGCGATTTCATAATTGTGCGCTTAATCGTGGACGCGATGGTGCGTGAGATTGAGCGTTGCAATTCACGTCCAATCATATCGCCCATGCCTTGCCTGCGTCGTCCACGGCTGCGGCGACGGCGGGATGAACGCGGCGGTCCCCCCATGATGACATCTGTCCAACTGCCGCCGCCATCAGCAGAAGCCTCTTCACCCTTTTCCTTTGCCGCTTGTTCGGCAGCAGCTTTCGCAGCTTCTTCAGTGCGCTTTTTCAAAATTTCATGTGCACTTTCCCGATCAATGGTGTCTTCGTACT
>JAHZKN010000271.1 GCA_022600335.1 Alphaproteobacteria bacterium | reverse complement strand
GTCCCAGTGCGTATCTAGTTGAGCGTTTCTTTCAAACCCTTTGCCGGTGCGAACTTCGCAACACGTGATGCTGGGATCTGAATGGTCTTTCCGGTCATTGGATTGCGGCCTTCGCGGGCCTTACGGTCTGCCACTTTGAACGTTCCAAAATCTGGAATGCGAACCTCGCCGCCGTTCTTCAAAGTCTGTCGGATATGATCAAGGGCAGCATCGACGACAGAACCTGCCTTTTCTTTGGTCAGATCACAGCTCTGTGCAACAGCGTCGATCAGATCTTTTTTGCTCATCTCATGGTCCTCATGACTAGGTTGGTTTGGGCGAAATAGGTCCAATAGGGCACCGATAAACAGAGCACTTAGGATCGTTCATCCGCTCAAAATTCAAATATCGGGGCACACAAAGCGCCCAAACGACGGGGCTCGTCAAGGCCTAAAACAGGCATTTTCGGCCGAAAAAATGCGGAAAACACGTGGCATTTCGTCCGTTTGAGGGGCCGAGAATGCCCGGGGAGCCACATGCCAAAAGCCGCGAATGCCCCCTTGCACCAACGACTTGGCGCGCTAGGGCAATGTTCAATGCCCACCGCCATCCCCGGGATTTAGGCCTCGATTAATGCGCCGTGAGGTGAGGGTCGTTCTTATCTTTTTCCTCAGAAGAAAGCGCGACGTCGTCCCAAGAGATGGCTTGCGGCTGGCTAACAAGAGCAACTTTCAGCACATCTTCCATGCGCGCTGCCGGCACGATGTTGAGCTTGGTTTTGACCTCATCAGAGATCTCCGCCAAATCTTTCACATTCTCTTCGGGAATGATCACCGTCTTGAGACCGCCACGCAGGGCTGCGAGAAGCTTTTCTTTCAGACCACCAATAGGCAGCACTCGACCGCGCAGCGTGATCTCGCCCGTCATGGCAACATCCTTGTGTACAGGGATCGCCGTCAGCACAGAAACAATTGCCGTAACCATGGCCACACCCGCAGACGGGCCGTCTTTTGGCGTTGCACCTTCTGGCACGTGAACGGGGATGTCCTTTTTCTCAAACAGCTCCGGATGGATGCCAAAATCAACTGAGCGAGAGCGCACATAGGCATTTGCAGCCTGGATCGACTCCTTCATCACATCACGCAGATTGCCGGTAACGGTCATCTTGCCTTTACCGGGCATCATGACACCCTCAATGGTCAGCAGTTCGCCGCCCACTTCCGTCCACGCCAAACCGGTGACAATACCGACCTGATCTTCCAACTCCGCTTCGCCATAGCGGAATTTGGTGACACCAAGATAGTCCCCAACGTTGTCGCCGGTGATGGTTACGGTGGTTTTGTCAGAGGTCAGCAGCGTTTTAACTGCTTTGCGGGCCAATTTCGCAATCTCGCGTTCTAGCGAGCGAACACCAGCTTCGCGCGTATAACGGCGAATGATTTCAAGAATGGCGGAATCTTCCACCACCCATTCTTCTTCCGTCAAACCATGCGCTTCGCGTTGACTAGTCAACAGGTGGCGCTTTGCGATCTCAACTTTTTCATCTTCCGTGTAGCCTTCAAGACGAATGATCTCCATCCGATCCATCAACGCCGGTGGAATGTTCAGCGTGTTTGCTGTAGTGACAAACATCACGTTGGAAAGATCGTAATCGACTTCGAGATAGTGATCGTTGAAGGTGTTGTTCTGTTCTGGATCCAGCACTTCAAGCAATGCCGCAGCCGGATCACCACGAAAATCCTGACCCATCTTGTCGATCTCATCGAGCAAGAACAGCGGATTGGTCCGCTTGGCCTTCTTCATCGATTGAATGACCTTGCCAGGCATCGAGCCGATGTAGGTACGGCGGTGACCACGAATTTCAGCTTCATCCCGCACGCCACCCAAGCTCATGCGCACGAATTCGCGTCCGGTCGCGTTCGCGATCGATTTGCCGAGCGAGGTTTTGCCGACACCGGGAGGGCCGACGAGGCACAGGATTGGACCTTTGAGCTTGTTAGTTCGCGCTTGAACCGCAAGGTACTCAAGGATGCGTTCTTTGACCTTCTCAAGCCCATAATGTTCCGCATCGAGCACTTTTTGCGCTTCGTCGATGTCTTTCTTGACCTTGCCAAGCACACCCCAGGGAATCGACAAAATCCAGTCGAGATAATTGCGCACGACCGTTGCTTCGGCCGACATCGGGCTCATCTGCTTGAGTTTCTTTAGCTCAGCAAGGGTCTTATCACGCGCTTCTTTCGATAGCTTGGTGCTCTCGATTTTCTCTTCAAATTCTGAGATGTCATCGCGATCGTCAGTATCACCCAGTTCCTTCTGGATGGCCTTCATCTGTTCGTTCAGATAGTACTCGCGCTGCGTCTTCTCCATCTGTCGCTTGACACGACTGCGGATTTTCTTCTCAACCTGAAGGACGGAAATTTCGCTTTCCATCAGCGTATAGACACGCTCAAGCCGCTCGGAGATAACTGTGGTCTCAAGCACATCTTGCTTGTCGGCAATCTTGATTGCCAGATGTGAGGAGATGGTATCTGCAAGCTTTGAGTAGTCTTCGATCTGCGCGACGGTGCCAAGCACTTCTGGCGAGATCTTTTTGTTGAGCTTCACATAGCTTTCAAATTGCGTGACGGTAGAACGAGCCAACGCTTCAATTTCTTCCTCGGCACCGATGTCTTCCGGTATGCGTTGAATCTCAGCTTCAAAGAAGTCTTTGTTGTCTGTGTAGTTGGTAATGCGCGCACGCGATGTGCCCTCGACCAATACTTTCACCGTTCCGTCGGGCAATTTCAAAAGCTGCAACACAGAAGCAAGCGTGCCAACTTCATAGATGGCATCAGACGCCGGATCATCATCACCAGCGTTCCTCTGGGCAGCAAGCAAGATTTGTTTGTCGGATTGCATCACTTCTTCAAGGGCCGCAATTGACTTTTCGCGGCCGACAAAAAGCGGCACGATCATGTATGGAAAGACAACGATGTCCCGAAGAGGAAGAACTGGGAACAGTTTCTTCTCAGAATTAGGGGGGCTTACGTGCTGTTCTTCACTCATGTCTCGTGTCTCGTTCCATTTTTGGGGTCTTAAAGAGACAGTTGTCTCCATAGACCTTGTCACGTACCAGCCGCATTCAACATCTCGCCTCTTGCTGTCGCAATCAAGGCAACATGCTCAATGGCTGGCATTTTGGTGCTGACCCGTGTCACATCGCCCGCATCACCGTCGCACAAGGCACCAGAGATCTGGGGACAAATGCACTTTGATGCTGAACAAATAGGGATCAACGCAAGCAGATCAAGGGCTGCGCCTCAGATCGAAATCTAGCATCAATCAGCTATCGGCCGGGCCAAAGGATCAAAAGAGATCCAAATCGCCCAAAACAACGGCTGATCTTAGGACGCAGTAGATCCTGATTCTTCGCCCCGTTCCGAGTAAATTCTCAGCGGCCGCGCGCCACCTTCGACAACTTCGGGGCCAATGACGATTTCTTCCACGCCTTTCAGCGATGGCAGGTCAAACATCGTATCAAGAAGTATGCCTTCCATGATCGATCGCAAGCCACGCGCACCGGTTTTGCGCTCGATTGCTTTGCGTGCAATCGCCATCAGTGCTTCATGCGTGATCGTCAATTTGACGTCTTCCAGCTCAAACAGTCGCTGATATTGCTTGACCAAGGCGTTTTTTGGCTCACCTAAAATCTCAACAAGTGCATCTTCGTCAAGATCTTCCAGCGTTGCGATCACTGGCAAACGGCCAATGAATTCTGGAATCAAGCCAAAGCTCAAGAGATCTTCTGGCTCCACGCCGCGCAACACTTCGCCCATGCGCCGCTCATCAGGGCCGGTGACCTGCGCACCAAAGCCCATTGAACTACCTCGTCCACGACGAGAAATAATCTTTTCAAGGCCGGCAAAGGCACCGCCGCAGATGAACAAGATGTTGGTTGTGTCAACTTGCAAGAACTCTTGCTGTGGGTGCTTGCGGCCACCTTGTGGCGGCACGGATGCGATCGTGCCTTCCATAATTTTCAGCAGGGCTTGTTGCACACCTTCACCGGAAACGTCCCGGGTAATAGACGGATTGTCCGATTTGCGGCTGATCTTATCAACTTCATCGATATAGACGATGCCGCGCTGAGCACGCTCAACATTGTAGTCAGCATTTTGCAGCAGCTTCAGAATGATATTCTCAACGTCTTCACCAACGTAGCCCGCCTCCGTCAATGTTGTCGCGTCAGCCATTGTGAACGGCACATCGAGAATGCGTGCAAGCGTTTGTGCAAGCAGCGTCTTACCGCAGCCGGTTGGACCGACCAGCAAGATGTTCGACTTTGCAAGCTCAACATCATTATTTTTGGCTGCGTGATTGAGGCGCTTGTAGTGATTGTGTACGGCCACCGACAGGACACGCTTGGCGTGGCCCTGGCCAATGACATAGGAATCCAGAACGGTGCAGATCTCATCAGGTGTCGGCACGCCATCGCGCGACTTGACGAGTGTATTCTTGTTTTCTTCGCGGATGATGTCCATGCATAGCTCAACGCATTCATCACAGATGAACACCGTTGGGCCGGCAATCAGCTTGCGAACTTCGTGCTGGCTCTTGCCGCAGAATGAGCAGTATAATGTATTTTTTTCCTGAGCCATTCCGTTCTCTCAGCCAAGCGCGGTGAAATTCGAACATCGTCCGACGGCGCGCACCGTACTTGGCGCATTTGAATCGCGCGGCAAAGCCCACCGCGAGGCACTCATTCCTTTATCCTGATCTGAACACGCTAACCTTCACCAGATCAAGAATGGATTAATGCCGCTGGCCTGAGCGGGCACGGCGGAGTCCAGATTACCACAGTCAGCACCCTTGGCCGCGCCAGGGCCCCGTCGCAGACTCTGAATCGCCGAGAATGCCATAAATCCACATTTGACCATTATGGAGCCTGATCTTGTCGCCATTGGGGCCCGAAATATGGGGGTTTACCGCCAATTCCGCCGTCTTTTACATGCACCAGCACGATGCCGTTTGCGGCAAATTGAGCCCCCTTTTGCGCTGTGTCATGGCAGCATTAAGCAGACGTCTACCCCCAGCCAACGCCGACGTAGCGCCAGATCAAAAAAATTCAGCTTAATCGCAGATTTTGCCGTTAGCTCGCCGAATCAGAGGCCCCTGATACCGCGTCGCCAAAATCTTCACGTTTCGACAGAACCTTGTCGATCAGTCCAAAGTCTTTGGCGGAATCGGCGGTCATGAAGTGGTCGCGGTCCAAAGTCTTGTCGATCGTATCGTAGCTTTGGCCTGTGTGTTTAACGTAGACCTCATTTAAGCGCCGCTTCATTTTGACTATATCTTCGGCATGGCGCTCAATGTCAGAGGCCTGACCAGAAAAGCCACCTGATGGTTGGTGCACCATGATGCGCGCATTCGGCAGCGCAAAGCGCATGTCTTTGTCACCTGCACATAACAACAGTGATCCCATGGATGCCGCTTGACCAATGCACAATGTTGCAACCGCCGGTTTGACGAATTGCATGGTGTCATAAATCGCCATTCCCGCGGTCACAACACCACCTGGCGAGTTGATGTACATCGAGATTTCTTTTTTCGGATTTTCCGCCTCAAGAAACAGCAGCTGCATGCAAACAGATGCTGCCATTTGGTCTTCAATTGGCCCGGTCAGAAAAATAATACGCTCTTTGAGCAGGCGGCTTGGTAAATCATAACCACGCTCGCCGCGCGCAGTTTGCTCGACCACCATTGGCCAAAAGCTATTCGTCAATGTTGCAACCGGATCGCGCATGGCGGCCTCTTCTCTTGTTGCGGTGCAAAGGTGGCCCTCTTGGACCAGCACACCAAATTGAGATGAACTTAAAGGATTCGTGGTCCGGACCTAACCAGCCTCACGCACATCCTTCATCAATTCCTCACGCGACACGCGTTTTTCCGACACATTCGCTACGGTCAGGATATGGGCAATGACCTTGTCTTCAAACAGCGGCGCCCGCAGTTGGTCAAGCGCACCAGGTGTTTTCTCATAATATTCATAAACGTGTTTTTCTTGACCTGGATAGCGACGGGCTTCCTCCATCAACGCCTGGCGCAGCTCATCTTGCGTTACATCAATTTTATTGGCATCGCCAATCTCAGCGACTACAAGTCCAAGCCGAATGCGCCGCTCTGCGATCTTACTATACTCCTCGCGCTGCGCGTCTTCGGTTTTCCCCTCGTCCTCAAAGGTCTTGCCAGACTGCTTTAGACGGTCATTGACCTCTTTCCAAATTCCATCAAATTCCCGCTTGACCAGGGACGGCGGCAATTCAAATTCATGCGCACTTTCAAGCGTATCAAGAAGATCTTTTTTGACTTGCATGTAAGAAACAGATTGGTGCTCCTGAGCCACCTGTTCGCGCACCATCTCTTTGAGTTTGTCTATACCCTCTTCAATGCCAAGGCCTTTGGCAAAATCATCATCCAATGTCGGCGGCGCAGGTTTGCCAACGGATTTGGCCTTCACTTCAAATACAACATCTTTGCCAGCCAAATGTTGTGCTTGATAGTCTTCGGGGAACGTTGCCTCAATCGTGCGGTCGTCCCCCGCCTTGATGCCAATAAGCCCCTCTTCGAAGCCAGGAATGAAGCTCGCGTTGCCAACGACAAGCGCCAGGTCTTCCCCTGTGCCACCTTCAAAAGGTTCTCCGTTTAGCAGGCCACGATAATCTATTGTAACCTGGTCTTCCTTTTCGGCTGCTCTATCATCAACAACCTCGTACTTGATATTACGTGCCGCAATTTTCTCAAGTGCATCATTGATATGGTCTTCAGTGACATCGGCAATACACTTCTCAACCTTGAGCTTTGCAAGGTCCGTCACTTTGATATCTGGCATCACTTCAAACGTCATTGAATACGTAAGATCAGCTTTGCCGGCCAATACTTGCTCAATCTCGTCTTGGTCTTCCGTCATTGCAATGTCAGGCATTGCAGCCGGCCGCTCTTTGCGGTCCTTGATGGCTTTCGACGAGGACTCGCGAATGGTTTCCTGCAAGACCTCGCTCATCACAGAGCGTCCGTAGACCTTTTTCAAATGCGCTTCCGGGACTTTGCCCTTACGAAATCCCTTGAGTTGCACCCGGCCCTTAAGCTCTCCCAAACGCGAAGAAAACTTTTCACCAAGCTCTGCTGCATCAACAACGACCTTTAACGTACGCTTGAGGCCGCTGTTTTCAGATTCCGTAACTTGCATGGTGGGTATGAGCCTTCGCTGGCAAACTTCTAAAAGATGCGCTCAGCACCCAGAACGTGCGCCAAGCCCGAACTCTTTGTAATTGCTGTTTGGTGCGGGCGGAGGGACTTGAACCCCCACGGCCGAAGCCACCAGAACCTAAATCTGGCGTGTCTACCAATTCCACCACGCCCGCATCCCAAGCCGCTTTTCAGCAGACCATCTTTGCAGCAATCCCTTATCCGGGGACAATTCATCGGCCATGGCCGACCCTATCCCCGCTCAGAATTCGGCGCCATATATCGAGTATCCTTTGGCCTAACGCAAGGGGCGGGCGGCAATTCGGCCGATTGCGTGAATCCCCGCCGCTATTCATCGCTCCCGCGCCCACCTTAAGGCCATAGAGCACCCACGAAGGACAGCGTGTCAGCGCCTTCAATACGGTTCACGAGAGCTGGATTATCTATGAAGTAAGCGTCATCAATTCTGTTAAAATAGGTGTTTCTAACGCTCAGCGACAGCTTTCAGGTCGGCAAGATCCAACAGGAGTTGCTTGCACACCGCAGAGCGGAAGAGCCAGCCAAGAGGCGTCATCAAGCGTGCAAACAAACTTTCCGGCTGGCCAGAAAAGCTGAGTTCAAGACGTGTGCCGTCTCGTTCTTCCCTGAGCTCATGGACGGCTTCATAGCGCGTGCCATGCGAAAACGCGGTAAGTACAAATCGGCTGGGCGGTTGGATTTCCGCAATCGTCATATCTTCGCTGGCAATGCGGCCGTGCATGCGACGGGTCTCGCGAAAGGTGGCACCCACCGAGCCGGGCTCACCGGTAAGCCATTCAACGCTTTCGATCCCTGATATCGTGTCTGGCCAGCGCGCGACATCTGTCATAATGGAAAACACGTGTGCGATCGGTGCGTTGATCTCAGTCGAGACTGTGAGTTGCATGGCCTCACCTCTTCAAAGAAACACTCTGCCGCAGGGTTCCCAACGACGACCTAGAGCATAGCTGCAAAACAGCACACGAACGCATGATTTTATCCCTGACCTTGCAAGAGCACGTGCCATGCCGCCCGCTGAATTAGGTGGCGGGGCCAGTTGCAACCGGTGTGTCTCGGCCTTCTTCTCCCCATTCCGCCCAAGAGCCGTCATAAACGGCGGCATTGGTTTGCCCAAGAACAGCAAGTGCCAAAGACAAAATAGAGGCCGTCACACCAGAACCACATGTGGTGACTACGGAATTGTGCACATTGATCCCAGCGTTGGAGAAGATCTCCGCCAGTTCCTGTGCAGACTTCAACGTACCATCAGCATTGATCAAAGATCCAGCCGGCACATTTTTTGAGCCAGGCATGTGGCCCCTTCGGATACCTGGCCGCGGCTCACCCTCGTCTCCGAGAAAGCGTGCCGCCGGGCGGGCATCGACAATCTGCGTCTTGCCGGAAGCAACGTAACCCTTCATGTCATCAAGATCGCGCAACAATTCGCCATTCAGCAAAGGTGTAAAGTGGCGCGGTGTTCGCGGATTAGCAGGACCGTCTTCAAGCGCGCGCCCTTCCGCCTTCCATTTCTTGAGCCCACCATTGAGAACGGCAACGTCTTGATGCCCCATGGCACGAAATGTCCACCAAACACGCGCTGCAGAAAACAATCCCAGTGTGTCGTAGATCACAATGCGCTGGCCATCACCGATGCCAATCTTTTTCATGCGAGAGGCAAACTTCACCGTCGATGGCAGCATATGCGGGAGTGAAGATGTTTCGTCCACCAGGTCGTCGATATCAAAGAACAGCGCCCGAGGAATGTGCTCATCCAAGTACTCTTGCTTGGCAGAGCGCCCTGAAGTTGGCAAATGCCAGGAACCATCAAACACAATGAGATCAGGTGCCGACAAATGCTCGGCTAACCATTCTGTTTCAACAATCCAGTTCTGGGCTGGGTTCACCACACGAGTTCTCCTCTAATCACACCAATGGTGCGCCTGGTTCCGGCGGGGTTCGGTTGTCGTCAGGTTGCTGGGGGCTGCAATGCCATCGCCCCCTCAGTCCGCCTTTGAATATTTCGGTTGGTATCTCAAGGCAGGCGGCGTTTCAAGACGCCATCTGCACTTCATTCGTACTGATCACTTTGCCCGGCTGCGACCGCATGCCTCCTTCAAATCAGTCATACGACGGAGACAGCAGTCTAAGCACGCGGCTCGGCTGACCTTACTAGGCCTCTGCAGTGGCTTCAAAGTGCTCGAGAATATGGTGATAGACGTCTTTCGCAGCATTCTTGCCAAAGATGCAATCAATGTGACCGTAGCCTGGGATCACCTTGCGGCTATAGAGTGGCGCACCATTGGCTTTGCACAACCTTTCATAGGCGAGCAACGTGCTTTTCGGGTCAAAGCACGCGTTCTCAGCGCCGTGAATAAAGCGGATGGGGATCGCAAGCCGCTCGATGTTCGGCAGGTAAACATCGGCACCGTCTTTGTTGACAATAATTTTGCGCCGCGCAATGCGCGCCAGCTGTTTAAACGCGTCAATGTTGGCGACGCCGAACATTTCGGGCAGACCACTGCGCATGGTCAAATCATTGAGCTGCGCAATCTCGTAAAGCGGGCCATAAAGCGCGGTGATCCGATTGCTGGTCGCGTTTCGTGTGCGTTCTTCACGCTGAAACGGAATCACGATCCTGATCAGCCAATCCAACATTTTTAGAAATACACCATCGTGCACAGTGGCGCGAGCATTGACGGTGTCAACACCCATCGCATCCAGCAGACTTGGCGTGCGCAGATGGGCCAGCAGTCTTTGCGGCCACCAGGGAATAATAACGTCTGTTGCTATTTGTGAGCACACCGCTGACCGCACGCCATTGAGCCCGGCAAGCATCGCCATGAAAAACGTCGTCGAGCCAAAGCAATGCGCCATCATCTGCACACTTGACTTGCCAGTTACACGACGCACGGTATCGACCGCAGCAGGAAAATCGAGTGTTGCCACATCGTCACCCGTCCACCGCTCACGGGCATACTTAAGGTCAGTGCTAGCGCGAAAATCTAACAGCCAACAGTCATACCCAGCTGCCGTCATGTACTCGAGCAAGTTGGTATCAATGGTATCAATCGAGAAAATTTTACCCGACACACCGAGCCCGTGGGCAAACATGAGTGGGCCCTTGTCGCCACCGTTATAACGCGTCAGGCGCAACGTTTTCCCATCCGGCGTTTGAAATGGGACGACTTCGGGAATCGGAGCCCGCAAGGCCCGCTTCTTACGGGGCGCAAAGGCATCGAAGCGATCGGGCGGAACAAATACGCCGCCGTAGACATCCATCAAGCTTGTGGCAAACAGGTGTGTAAATTTATGCACCGCATGCATCCGGCTTAATGCGTTCTTTCCGTCAATGCCTTTGACAGTGCGTAATTGTGTCAGGAAATCCTTCATCGCAATGGTCAAGATGCCTTTAGAGACAACCGGACCATCAGCATCTGCACCGCGTCGCAAGGTCACAAAAAGTCGTGTTGTGTCACCCCACAAATCAAGTCCTTGGTCCTGGCGAACAACTTTGTGGCCGGCGAAATGGTATGTGTTTTCATCGCGATCCGTCAGCGTCATCGTGTAATCGAAACGGCGTGTTTCAACAGCCTCATCATCACGATGCATGAGGTTAAACACGCCATTTGAGATCAACAACGGTTCGGGGGACAGTGATGGACAGTCGACCGTGCCAACAATCCGTCCTGCATGTGCAGCGTCTCGCACAAACCGATCAACATCATCGACAATGATTGTGCCAGTGAAGCTAAATGCATCATTGGCATTCTTGCCAGCCTCGCCGGCTGCATCATACGAATCGAGAACATCAGATGAAATAAATCCGGCCATGCGCTCGGTAAATTGCACACCTGCGGGCTTGGCATCTGTCGCCTCGGTCTGTCCTGCAATAATGCGCGGTGCTGCATGATTTGGTGCATCATCGAAGGCCCAGCCGCGATCTTTTGCGAGATGGATCATGGCGCGCTCTGCAACCGCTGTAATAGTCAGCAGCGGATTGACGCCCAACGAGCGTGGCATAACGGCGCCATCACATACATAAAGCCCCTCATGCACAGCTGCGTCCGACCCTTTGGCTGCACCATCAAACACCTGACACTTATGATTGACCACACCGGT
>JAHZKN010000270.1 GCA_022600335.1 Alphaproteobacteria bacterium | reverse complement strand
TGCCGTATCGCGGCACCACAGATATCCCGCCATCGCCAAAGGACTACGCCAGCGTCGTCAGGGATGCTTTTGGCGACCTCAATCTGAGCATTGTGTTGGAGCCTGGACGCATGATTGCCGGCAATGCAGGCATTCTTGTTGGACGCGCGCTCTATTCCAAACGTGAGGAAAATCGCACATTTACCATTGTCGATGCCGCCATGAATGATCTTTTGCGGCCGACGCTCTATGAAGCTCATCACGACATTTGGCCGCTGCAAGAGCCAGCTAAAAACACCCGCCTTATTGAGCAGGATCTGGTTGGCCCGGTGTGCGAAACGGGAGACTACCTGGCGCGCGCCCGGAAGCTGCCCGCTCTCGCGGCTGGCGACCTGTTCGCGGTGATGACAGCAGGGGCCTATGGTGCCGTGATGGCATCGACGTATAATTCCCGTGCCTTGGTGCAAGAAATACTCGTAAAGGGTGAAAACTACGCCGTGGTCCGCCCCCGTCAAAGTTATGAACAATTGATCGGATTGGATCGCCTGCCAGCCTGGCTGTCTCCTAGCAAAGCCTAACGAACTCGGACCTTAAGCCGGGTTTTATGGCCAGAGTGTAACCAGACCGTAAGGTGACGCTGGCACGGGGTTGGTGTAGTTTTCGGGGCTCCGGACACCAGGTGCTTTCAGGATACCGGCCATGGCCAGCGACGATATGCCGACGGGCAAGACAGAAAGCCGATCTCTTGAACGGACGTTTGAGGGTAAAGTTCGCCGTGCCAAGCTGGCGATGATTTTCGAACAGCTATGGCGGCGCCTGTGGTTGGTGTTAGCGATCGTTGGCGTGTTTATTTTGCTGTCGCTTTTCGGTGTTTGGCAGCACCTCGCCCCGTTGCCACATAAAGCCATATTGGCCTTATTTGCATTAGCCCTCGCGGTCGCCAGCGTTTCTATATTTGTCATTCGCTGGCCAACCCGCAGCCAGGCCATACGGCGCATCGAACGGGTTTCCAATCTGCCGCATCGTCCGGCATCCTCGTATGAGGATACGTTGACAGCGGCGCACGACGATGCGCAAACCTCAGCCCTTTGGAATGCCCATCGCAAACGATTAAGAACGCTCTTCCAACGCTTGCGGGTGGGGAAACCACGCCCACGCACCGACCGCTATGACCCATTTGCGCTGCGCGCACTGATGATACTGCTGATCGCGACGGGGCTGGGCTTCGTCGGCGTCACATCGTTTGACCGTGTAAAAACTGCGTTTCAGTTCTCCGACACGGTCCAACTCGCCAATGTGCGCCTTGATGCATGGCTATCGCCACCAACCTACACGACGCGACCGCCGCTGATGTTATCTGACGGTGCGGCCATCATGACATCCGATGCGTCGACTGACTCCGCAGAGGTACTGAAACCGGTCACTGTTCCAAGTGGCAGCACGCTAGTTGTGCGCGTCAGCGGTTTAGGAGCGCGTAAAGCCAAGGTGGCAACCTATTCGAGCGACAGTTTTGCTGACGACAATGCAACCCCAGTGGCGGCTGAAAAATCACTCGCAGGCGGTGACGTTCAAGAGTTTCGCAGCAAGATCACTGAGGAGACTATGGTGCGCGTCTCCTCGAAGACACAACAACTTGCCAAGTGGTACATCTCTGTCATTCCTGACGCCTTACCAACGATCAAATTGATCTACCCACCCCTGCACACAGTGCGCGGCTCAATGAAGCTTACCTATAACGTGCAAGATGACTACGGCGTTTCAGGTGCTGTTGCACACTTTGTCGAGGCCAAGCCAAAGTCAGCTTTAAAAAGCGGGACATCAAGACGCCAACGGAGCCTGGCCGTCACGCCGCCCCAGCGCCCAAAAGCGCCAATTGAAATGAAGCTGAGGCTGCCCGGATCACAAAGCAAAGACCACGTCGCGCAGACCTTTCTTGATTTTGCCCCCCATCCTTGGGCTGGCAAACGCGTGGTGTTGTCGTTGAAAGCGACAGATGTCGCCGGTCAAATCGGTGTCAGCCCCGGCATTGAAATTGTTTTGCCTGAACGCAAGTTCACCAAACCGCTGGCCCGTGCCGTGATCGAGCAGAGACGCAAGTTGTTTGATGACTATCCAGATGCGCGGCGGCGCGAGGTGGCACTGGCACTTAATGCGCTGACAACGGATCCAGAAGAATTTTTCGAAGATACACGCGTCTACTTGAGCTTGCGCGCCGTCTATCATCGGCTTTCACGCAGTGGAGCGCCAGCTGCCATCAAGAGTTCCATTGATCAACTCTGGCACACAGCATTGCGCATCGAAGAGGGAGACTTGTCCGATGCCGAGCGGGCTTTGCGTGAAGCTCATGAAAAACTGGCGAAAGCCTTAGAAGAAGGCGCATCAGAAGAAGAAATCAAGAAACTGATGCAAGAACTGCGTCAGGCTATGAATAATTTCATGCAGCAAATGGCAAAAGAGAACCAAGACCAGCAACGGGATTTTACGCAGGGCAACGATTCTCAAAATCAGTCGGTCAACCAGAACGATATTGACCAAATGATGCGCAACATTGAGGAACTTGCAAAGAACGGTGCCCGAGAGCAGGCCCAGCAAATGCTGTCGCAGATGCGCGACATGATGGAACGCATGCAACGTGGGCAAGCCAATCAACAACAGGCACGCCAGCAGCAGCAAGCGATGAAGGCCATCAAAAAACTTGGCGGCATGGTCGGCAAACAACAAGAGTTGATGGACGACACCTTTACCCAACAGCATCGTGGCAACGCACAGCAGGGACAACGCCAAGGACAACAACGCGCGCCGGGGCAGTTTGGACGTCCGGGTCAGCAAGGGCGGCCACAAAGGGGCGGGTCTCCCCAACGTGGCATGGGCCCTGGCCAGCAGCAAAATCAATTTGGACGCGGCAACCAGCGCGGACAACGGGGCCAGCAAGGCCAGGGACAACAAGGGCAAGGCCAGGGCCAACAACCAACGGCCTCTGAATTGGCTGAGCGGCAACGCCAACTCCGCGAGCAACTCGCCCAGTTGCAACGCCAGCTCGCGGAGCAAGGCCTTGGCCAACCGCAACAATTGGAAAGCGCACGTCAAGCGATGCAAAATGCTGAACAAGCGTTGCAGAACCAGAACCTTGCGCGAGCAACAGAAGAACAAGCCCGCGCGCTAAGCCACATGCAGCAGGGTGCGCGCTCCATGGCGCAAGAAATGATGAGTAATTCACCGCAGCGCTTTGGCAGCAAAGGTCAAGAGCGCCGCGATCCCTTAGGGCGACCGCAGCGCTCGTCCGGACCCGAGCTTGGCACGTCCGTTAAAGTGCCGGAAGAAATTGAGCTGCAACGCGCACGCGAAATCATTGACGAGCTACGCCGCCGGCGTGGTGAGGTCACGCGCCCTATGATTGAACTCGATTATCTTGATCGGCTGCTGCGTCGGTTTTAGGCGCATCCGCAAACATACTTCAGCGTAATCGCATAAGTGACAGGACCTATGGTGTCGCAACTGGTGTTGGCACAATGCGAACGCCCAATCCGCCAATCACCTGGTGGCTTGCAAAGTCTGTCTTAAGGCGTCCACCTGGCGGCGGCGTGCCCTGCCACCAATCTCGTGCTTGGTTCCACAGGTCAAAAATTAGCAGCGATCCGTTGCGCTCGGAAAGTGGTATGTCATAGGGCGCGAACGAAAATTTGTACTCTAGAAAATAGGACGTGCGCGCAAAGCGAAATTCCAAGCCAAACAAGCCCTGCGCGGCTGGTCCGGTGTATTGATATTCATACGTGCGTTTGTCGTTGCCTTTAAAATCGACTTCTGAATGCGGCAACGAAACACCTGCACCCAATCCGACGTACGGATGTACACGCATCCCCCACGAAGGCAGCCGCAGAAGGGCATTGAGCGTTAACATGTTGTGACCGTGCGAGGCTTCCAGTTTATCAAACACATCCCGGATCGCTTTGCCGTCAGGGGCAGGCGCGCCATCAAGCGTACCTTCAAGATTTAGTGTCTGGGTGGACTCAGCAATGGCTTTTGAATGCGTAAAATCGAGCATCCAACCGGTGCGGGTCGACTTACCCCAGCGGGCAATGCGCACGCCATAATAAATGGGATTGTCAAACGGCTCGCCAATCCATTCGACATCCTTAGCGGTAAAATCATGCACGCCAGGTGTCTTGACGTCCACGTAGCTGGGATAGGTGTAGGGCGCGCCAGTATAGGCTGCAATCATCACCTCGCCCTGATCAGCGAGGTGGAAATCATTTGCAAAACCAGGCCGAGCTTTGCCCGCTGTAGCGTCCGTTGTATCGCCGGGTTGCGATAAAATCACGACCCCGCAAACCACTGCCAAAAGCGCAAGCCACCCCTCAAGCCAGGCCCACGATAGTGCCGTCCTCAATCTTGTCCGGGACTTGGCAGGGCTTTGTGCTGCACCATCAGCTCGGCTCCACGTCCCGAATGCTGGACGCAAAAAATTGATGTTCTGACTCATCACCTCAGTCCCCCCTCTACTGTTCCTCACCAACACCCGGTGCCGTTCCCCTGGCACCAGCCAGATGTTGTAACATGTGATTAACAGTTGATATTTGCGCTGCCTCGCGGGTCAAGAAATTATCACCGGTATAGCCCCACCAATCCCAACACGCCTGTGCATTACCAGGCCCGGCTTTGACCTGCGGAAACAAGATGATCAATCGATTGGTATCCGCCCAGCGCGCAAAACCAGAACCGTGCACAAAGGCATCTCCAACCTGATCGCGACTTTGCCCGCAGCCATGAAAAGCGATGTGAACCCGACAGCCAGCTGCCTCTCGGCAAGCATCTGGAATATAAGCAATGCCGTCATCCGCGAAACCATGAGAGCGCTTGCCTTGTGTAAAGGAACGCTGATCAAAGACGATATAGCGTGGATTCTTGTGCAATACGCCAGACTTTAATTGATCTGGATCAGATGTGGCGCCGTTGGACCCAACAGGTTGTTGCGCTGGAGGATTAAGCTGTCCGTAGATGTGAGCCAGCAGCTCGCCGGCCTGATCATAGTCGCAATCTACGACGAATGGTTTGGCGGTCAGCTCACACGATTTGCCGACATCTTCTGTCACGAAGGCATGGCCGGCTTGAAAACGGCTGACACGCTTGATGTTGTCTTTGGGAGGAAGTGTGGTGAGCAGAGTATGCGGGCCGGGGTCTTTGGCCGGGTAGTCGTTGGGCTCCAGGGGTATGGCGAGGAGAACCTCATGTCCATCCTCGCGGGCTTTGGTGACCCGCTCCTGGAGGCCGCGCCC
>JAHZKN010000269.1 GCA_022600335.1 Alphaproteobacteria bacterium | reverse complement strand
TTTTATCCGCCGGTGACACTCATATGGCGGGACAGCGCAGGTTTCTGTTGTTCGCGATCAATAATAAAATCATGACCTTTGGGTTTGCGGTCGATGGCTTCATCGATGGCTTGATGCAGCATGGTATCGTCAGAGCTTGCGCGCATCGGCGCGCGTAAGTCTGCAGCATCGTCCTGTCCCAAACACATATAGAGCGTGCCCGTGCATGTGAGCCGCACACGATTGCAACCTTCGCAGAAATTGTGGGTCAGCGGAGTGATAAAGCCAAGGCGACCACCGGTTTCTTTAATCTCGACATAACGCGCCGGCCCACCGGTCTTGTAGGGAATATCTTGTAATGTCCATTTGTCCATCAGGCGTGCGCGCACAACGGACAGTGGTAGGTACTGGTCTGTACGGTCGCCCTCAATGTCGCCAAGCGGCATGGTTTCAATCAATGTGAGATCAAATTCATGATCATGGCAGAAGATCACGAGGTCATTGATTTCATCTTCATTAAAGCCTTTCAAGGCAACAGTATTGATTTTGATCTTGAGTCCGGCGGCCTGTGCAGCAGCGAGACCGTCCATCACGGTTGTTAACTCACCCCATCGGGTGATGGATTTGAATTTTTCCGGGTCCAGGCTGTCGATGGAAACGTTGACTCTCTCAACGCCGCAGGCCTTCAGGTCAGCAGCGTATTTCTTAAGCTGGCTACCGTTTGTGGTCAGCGTCAATTCATCCAGCGTTCCACTGTCTAGGTGGCGAGCAAGGGACCGGAACAGCCACATAATATTTTTGCGCACCAAAGGTTCACCACCTGTGATGCGCAACTTGCGAACGCCTCGGCTGACAAATGCTGAGCACACACGGTCAAGCTCTTCCAGTGTCAGCAAATCTTTCTTAGGCAGAAAGGTCATGTGTTCCGACATGCAATAGACGCAGCGAAAATCACAACGGTCCGTCACCGACACACGCAGATAGGTGACGTGGCGGCCAAAGGGATCAACGAGATTTGGACTTGAGGAGGCGGTCATTCCGATTGTGTCTGTCTATTGTTCTGGTGCTGTGCTCTTGCTGCGTGGTGGGCAGCGTTTGGATCAAGATCATTGCAGGCGCTCATGAGCAGATCGGTCTTTTGCGCACTCGCAATCTTTATATATACCCGGCATATGACACGGCAACGTCGTGATATTCCAGTCTTAATTTGTATTTTGTAGTGCCAGATCGGCCGGTCAAGCTGTGGCGGGGCAAGTCTGACATTGGCAGGTACAGAAACCCTGCAGGTTTTGGCGAAATTCGGGCCTCGTCCGTCTACAGGGTTGTACCAAAGTTCACAGCGCGCTAGTCAGTTCGTCTGTTTTATGCGTGAAGCACGGCAAAAACTTACAATGTGCCGGCCATCCAGGGGGAGGACACATCCAGTGACTTCGAATGCGTCAACGTCTGACAACGTCGGACTCCTAGATCGGGCACGGATTATTGCCAAGCCGGGATTTAATCGCTGGCTTGTACCGCCGGCTGCATTGGCCATTCATTTGTGCATTGGCATGTCGTACGGCCTCAGCGTGTTTTGGCGCCCATTGGAACGTGCACTTGGCATAACGCAGCCTCAGTCGTGTCCGGACATGTCTATGTGGCAGGCGTTATTTACGACCACTTGCGATTGGACACGTGGTGATCTGGTGCCAATCTTCACAATTGGCATCGTGTTCCTCGGTTTGTCTGCTGCAATATTCGGCGGTTGGTTGGAGCGGGCTGGACCGCGCAAAGCTGGTTTTGTCGCGGCTCTGTGCTGGGGTGGCGGTTTTATCGTTTCTGCATTGGGTGTGCACCTGCATCAGTTGTGGCTGTTATGGTTGGGACTTGGCGTGCTCGGTGGCATCGGTCTCGGGCTTGGCTACATTTCGCCAGTCTCAACATTGATCAAATGGTTCCCGGACAGACGCGGCATGGCCACCGGCATGGCCATCATGGGTTTTGGCGGCGGTGCCATGATCGGTTCGCTGTTAGCCAACGAGTTGATGCTCTACTTTAGATCCGCCACAGATGTTGGCGTTGCACCGGCCATGGCAACGATGGGCGTCATATACATTCTGTTCATGATGGGCGGAGCGTTTGGTTACCGAATTGCGCCTGACGGCTGGAGGCCTGATGGATGGACTCCGCCCACTGACGCAGCGCACGCGATGATCACAACAGGCCATGTGCATCTCGACAATGCGCATAAAACGCCACAGTTCTGGTTCATTTGGATTGTGCTGTGCATGAATGTGTCGGCGGGTATTGGCGTACTGGCGACGGCCTCGCCGATGTTGCAAGAAATCTTTGCTGGACAGTTGATCGGACTGCCTGATTTGACACTCAGTCAACTGGATCCTGGTCAAGTTGCTGCGGTTGCAGGTGTCGCCGCCGGCTTTGTCGCATTGTTGTCGCTGTTCAACAGCTTTGGGCGAATTATATGGGCCTCGTTGTCTGACTACATCGGCCGCAAGAATACGTACCACTGCTTCTTTATCCTCGGCATGATCCTCTATGCCGCTGCACCGACATTGGCCAAGGTTGGCTCACCACTTCTGTTTGTGGCTGCATTCTGCTTCATTCTGACCATGTACGGTGGAGGCTTTGCAACCGTTCCCGCCTACCTCGCCGATATCTTTGGCACTCAGTTTGTTGGCGCAATTCACGGCAGGCTGTTAACCGCATGGTCGACAGCTGGTGTGCTCGGCCCACTAGCGATTGTCTACATTCGCGAGATGCAGTTGGCAGCAGGGGTCGAGTTGGCCAAAGCCTATGATTACACGATGTATATTTTGGCTGGCTTCTTATTGATCGGGTTGATCGCCAATCTGCTGATCCGTCCGGTTGCTGAGAAATGGCTGATGAGCGAAGAGGAGTTGGCGACGATCAGAGCAGCCTCAACCGGCAAGCCAACGGAAACAGGTTCATTCGGCATTGGCTTTGGCGGGTTCAGTCTGCCGGTATTGTTGGCGTGGCTTGCGGTTGGCATTCCCTTCCTGTGGGGCGTCTTCAATACGATTCTTAAAGCAACAGTTCTGTTCAGTTAATGGGACTGCCAAGCATTTGGTTTTGTTGAATTAGAGCGCACATGCATATTGCCAGCGGACATCGTTAAGATGAATCGCTGGCATATCTCTTGCCTGTTCCATCTGTTGACGTTTCAGCAACGTGGATCAGCGAGTGAAGCACAGAACAACCGAGATCTCGGGAACAGTCGGCACAACGTTCCAGCCAGACCCAGCTGAAGTCTCGGCCGGGACTTCAAGCCCACAGATCTTGAACGTCGCGGCCGCAGCTGGCACAGGCCGCAAGGTGATTGTGCGTTTGTCGCTATCGGAAGAGTCCGAGCAGCCAGAAACAATTACTGTGCCTGCTGTCGCAACACAGCCACTACTCGGACCGATGGGGACTGCCGTTTTGGTTGTGGCAACCGCTACGCTCGTTGCATGGCCGTTGGTGCAGGTAATGCAATCCTTCCGGACAGAGTTCGGTTTCAGTTTCAGCCGGCGTCGCCGGCCGCCGCACACGGCTTAAAGTGTAACGGACTGGTTACGGGTTTTTCTGGTGACGGAACCAATGCGCCCAAGCCCATGAGCGCCCACAACTTAGTATTCGGCCCAGCGAGTGTTTGCGTGCCAGGCACGCACATGACCAGCGTTTTGATCGTACGCGCAAGTGCGAAATCGGATTTTGTGTGACCGTCTTGCGTGGTCTTTTGCGTACCTGGAGCGATGGCGACGTCGGCTCCTGGAGTATTCTGCGTCGTTACGCTCAAAACGTTGCTGAGATTGAAGGCAGCAGGGTACGTAGGTGATGTGTCGGTTGCCCCTTGTGGCACGTCAGCAGACACAACAAACAACACATCGGTAAAATGTTCAGCCGCAGCCCGAAAGGCTGTCCAATCTTCTGCCACTGCGGTGGTGAAAGCGACGGCAACAATCCGTGCTGGCGTTTTTGCGGCAAATGCCGCCG
>JAHZKN010000268.1 GCA_022600335.1 Alphaproteobacteria bacterium | reverse complement strand
TATCGTATTGGTGGCGCGCAGGCTGTTGCCGCTCTTGCCTTCGGCACGCAAACGATTGCTCCGGTCGTTAAAATTGTTGGGCCAGGCAATGCCTTTGTCGCCGCGGCCAAGCGGCAGGTTTTTGGTACCGTTGGTATTGATAGTATTGCCGGTCCTTCAGAGGTTTTGGTAATCGCAGATCGTCACAATGATCCACAGTGGATTGCTGCAGACTTATTGGCACAAGCAGAGCATGACACTGCTGCACAGTCGATCTTGATGACGGACGATAAAGACTTTGCACGCGCTGTGGAATCGGCTGTTGCAGAACAATTGGCAAATCTGCCACGCGGAAACATTGCTGCCGAGAGCTGGAACACGTTTGGCGCCATTATTGTGGTTGGGTCTCTTCAAGAAACACCAGCCTTGGCGGATCGAATTGCAGCAGAGCATCTGGAAATTGCAACGGAGAACTGTGAACATCTCGCCAAAGAAATTCGCAATGCTGGTGCAATCTTTCTAGGTGCCTATACGCCGGAAGTGATTGGTGACTATGTGGCTGGATCCAACCATGTTTTGCCGACAGCACGCAGCGCCCGTTTTTCGTCGGGCCTTGGCGTGCTCGACTTTATGAAGCGGACCTCTATACTGAAGCTCGACGCCGCAGCACTCAATCACCTGGCACCTGCAGCAATGACACTGGCGCGCGAGGAAGGTCTTGAAGGCCATCGCCGTTCAGTTGAAGTGCGCTTAAAGTCTGACGCGAAAGATAAAGTAAAAAACTAAAGGCGGGACCTGCCGAACCACTTCATCTTATTGGCGCATGTGCGACAGGATTAAGTCCAATCCAACCCATTGAATTGAATTCCACGCAACGGCATGACAGATAGCACTGAAATCTCCACAGATGCCAAGGCAAAGCTCGCCGCAGTCACGCTTGATGAGCTTTCCATCGCGCGTCTTGATTCAAAAATAGATCATGAACGTGAAGTCGCGATCTATGATCTTTTAGAGGGCAATCACTTTAGTGTGGTCGGGCATGAGGCTTCAGGTCCCTATCGCCTGCATTTATCTATCGAAGAAGACAAGCTGATCATGGCTCTCAAAGCAGATGACGAAACGGAACTCACCACGCATGATGTATCGCTATTGCCGTTTCGTCGCCTTTTGAGAGATTATTTTTTGGTTTTGGAGAGCTACTACAAAGCCGTCGCCGAAGCGCAACCGGCAAAGATTGAAGCCATCGACATGGGACGGCGGGGGCTGCACGATGAGGGCAGCCGGCTGCTGGTGGAGCGTTTGGCAGGCGACATCACGTTGGATTTTGACACCGCCCGGCGGCTATTTACGCTGCTCGCAGCGCTGCATTGGAAGGGCTAGGGCGTGGGCCGCGTCGGGGCTCAATTGCCGGACACTGTGCTATTTGTCTGCACGGTCAATGCTGTCCGCTCACCGATGGCCAGTGCAATGCTGCAGCACTTAACAGCGGGGCACGTACTGACTGATTCTGCCGGCGTAATCCCAGGTAGCGTTGATCCATTTATGGTTGCTGTCATGGACGAAATTGGTATCGACCTTTCCAATCACCAGCCCAAGTATCTAAGAGAAATTGCTGATCAAGACTTTGACTTGATTATTTCCCTGTCTCCGGAAGCGCATCACCATGCTATCGAACTCACGCGCGTCATGGCGGCTGAGGTTCACTATTGGCAGACATTGGATGTGGCGCAGATGGAAGGTGCGCCATCCCGCTTGGAGCGCCTGAACCGGTATCGAACCTTGCGCGATACGGTGTTTGATCGTGTGAAACAGGAATTCGCGATAACCGGTGGTCCAAATGTATAATGCGCAGCAGACCTCAGAGGATGCTTCACGTTATTTGGCCGCTGTTAGAAACCAGGCTTCTTGTTCGCCAACGCCTTTGATCTGAACCAGACCTTTGCTTTCAAATTGAAAGCTGTCGTTGAGATTCTCTCGACACGACGGGCACATGAGAATGCGCCCTGGCTCTGACAAACCTTCCAGTCGCGCTGCAAGATTGACCGCGTCGCCCCAGATATCGTAGCTGAATTTCTTCTTGCCGATGATGCCGGCCATGATCGGACCAGACGCAATGCCAATGCGCATGTTGAGCGCTAAGCCGGTCGACTCGCGCATGTCTTTCAAATGCGCCTGCATGTCGAGAGCCAAGCGCGCCAGCCTGGCTGTGTGATCGGGAACCGTTTGCGGCACGCCTGCCGCGGCCATATAGGCATCACCAATGGTCTTAATCTTTTCGACCCCGTGCTTAACACTCAGAGCATCAAAGGCGGTGACAATTTCATTGAGTGTGGCAACGGTTTTCTTTGCACCAAGCTGGCGGGCCAAGGCAACGAAGCCGGTGATGTCGGCAAATAGAATAGAGGCTTCAGAAAAATTATCTGCGATGGTTGCGTCGGGCTGTAACTTCAGTCGTTCAACAATGTCTTCAGGCAAAATGTTGCGCAGCAAGGAATCCACCTGCGCCTTGGCTTGTTCGGTTAACGTGAACGCGTAATACACGGTTGCAGCAATCAGGGCGAACGTGGTGATGGCGGCTTGTACATAGATGGAGTTGATGACATCGGGATCGGCGTGGATGCGGGCATAATCATCAGAAAATTGAAACCATGCGTAAAGATGCAGGCCCACGGCAATGATGATAATCGGTATGATGAGCCACAACCGTTTGAGTCCAAAAACGACAAACGGAGCCGCGGCAGCGATAAACAACTGTAAATGCACGCCTGCCGAGCGGCCCAAATAATAGCAGAATGCAACAAGCGCGAGCAGTTCCGTGACGACAATAATCAAGCCGCCAACCATATCGTTAATGCGATGGGAAAACGGAACCGCGATTGATGTGCCAACCAGAGCAATATTGATCCAGATCACGGGTTTGTACTTTTCGTAATCAAGAAACGTATGCTGGATCGCATAAATCAGGGTTGTGATGGCGATCAGGTAGGCAATCATATTGAGGATCATCAACCGACGCTTTGTATCGGTTGGATAGCCTTCGGTGCCGAATTCAGCCAAAGTGCTACAAATTCGCTTGGCTGCCTGAAAGCCAGGGATCCTTTGCAGATCCTTCAGGCTTGGACGTAAAAGCTTCGACAGGAGCTTTAGATCAAACATTCGTGCTTCGTCCAAGTCCGCAACAGCAAGGTTTCTCCGCACCGGCGTTTAGCACACTGTAGTCTGGGGCAATAGCCAAGCGATATAAACAGGATCGAACGACGCGCTAAACGGTCATATCTTCAAGCTGGTCGATATCACAGGTGAAGATGCCGCCCTCACCGCGCTCAATTGCGCCTGATGATTCCAACAATGCCAGTGCCGCATTGACCTTTGGTCGACTGGCGCCAATGAGCAATGCCAACTCGCTTTGCGAAATGGGTAGGCTCAATGGCACTTTGCCTTCAACATCGGGGCCTTCTTTTTGCCGGGCGCTGGCGAGAAAGAAGCGCGCCAGCCGAATTTCAATGGGGTAGAGTGCAATGCCTTCGAGCTGTTGGTCGGCTTCGCGCAATCTATTGCAAAGAAAACGGATCACGCCCTCTCTCAGGCCGATATTTGATTCAATGAGACGTTGCAGAGCTGCCTTAGAGAGGGTCAGCGCTGTCATCTTTGTCACTGTGGTTGCATCCGCGGTGCGCTCACCACCATCTAAGACCGCAATTTCACCAAAGATCTGCCCCGCCTCTGCGTGGGCAAATGACAATTCACGCCCCTCAGCGGTGAGGACGGAGAGCCGCACGCGTCCTTTGACCACCAGATATATGTCACGGCCTTCATCGCCGCGCGCAAATATCACCTGACCTGAGGAAAAATTTGCTTCACGCATTTCTCCGACGACGGTGGCGAGATCAGCCTCTGACAGCGCACCGAACAGTTCGGTTTTGGCCAGCATCTCGGCTGCGGCATCCTTTGAACTCATGGGCAGGGGTCCTTGGCGCAGGGGTTCAGTCCGGTTGTTTTATCACCGTATTGGCCAAGGGTTGCAACGGTGTTATGTCGGAATGGTTGCGAACCGACCGTGACGGCTTGAGAACTTGTGGACACCGGCGTTCCAGGTCCTCTCAGTCTGCCACGCACGCAGGGTCGCGTTCGCTACGTTGGCCACGGAGCCAACAGATTTTTGGGGAATAGTAGGCAGTATGACACTCACTTCGGCCAGACCTGGACTATTTGCAGCTTTTACGCGCACCGACGGACCACGTCGGGACACGCTGCGAGCCGAGCTGGCGCGGGAACGAGCTGATGGTATTGCACCACTTGAAAAGCCGAAGCTGGTGTTGGCGAGTGCCAGCCCGCGCCGCTTAACTTTGTTGTCGCAAGTCGGAATCGATCCAGATGCTTTGCGTCCGGCCAACATCGATGAAACGCCACGTCAGGGCGAGATGCCACGCGCGCTTGTTGCCAGGTTGGCGCGCGCAAAGGCTGAAACGGCGCGTGATCAAATCGCCAATGATCGCGATATTGCTGACGCCTATATTCTGGCAGCAGATACCGTCGTTGCGCTTGGCAGACGCATCCTCATTAAACCGGAATATATGGAGGAAGCGTCTGTTTCGCTGCGTTTGCTATCGGGGCGCTCGCATCGGGTACTGACAGCGCTTTGTTTAATTACCGCCAACGACAAGGTGCGCACGAAGATTGTCGATACGCGGGTGCGCTTCAAGCATTTATCGCGCGCCGAAATTGAAGCTTATATTGCCTCACGTGAGTGGCGTGGCAAAGCGGGCGGATATGCGATCCAAGGACTTGCAGGTTGCTTTGTGCAAAAAATTATGGGGTCATACACGAACGTTGTGGGGCTACCTTTGACGGAAACAGTGACCATGTTGATGAGCGAAGGCTTTCCAATTCACTTCAATTGGCTGCAGGCCGCAGAAAAGGATGCGATTTAGCACCATGCACGAGGGCGGCTGGAGTGGCCGCATTTCACGGTCCCTCTCACAGTCGAGATGCGAGAGCGCACGATGAACCAGATGCAAGCAACCGGTACGTGCCCGATCTGTAAGCAGTCGAGTATCCGACAGTTTCGCCCGTTTTGTTCGCGCCGCTGTGCAGACTTGGATCTGTCGCGATGGCTCAAAGGGACGTACGCCATTCCAGGCCCAGAACTTGGATCAAGCGCACGTTCTGAGAGTGCGGACGAGGAGGCGGGCGGCTCGTCTGACCAGGAGGACTAACGCGTCGGTCGGCAATATTGAGCGTTTTGGGGCCGTCGATTGGCTGCTGGACAGCGCAGGATCAAGCTCCTATAAGACCCGGGCTTTGCAGCTGAGATCAGCTCGGCAGCGTAGCATTTGCCCAGATAGCTCAGTTGGTAGAGCAGCGGATTGAAAATCCGCGTGTCGGTGGTTCAAATCCGCCTCTGGGCACCACTTTTTTTTCTCTAGCCATTTTTCTTTCAAAGAAAACGTCATCCACAGCAGGTGGATCAGGCGGTGTGCTGTCTGTTGTGGAAGCTGGTCGGCAAAGGGGTTGGGTGGACGTGATTTGTGTTTACGCACACAGGCTATTTCGGGTTGCCGGGCCCGAATAACGCCAGCGCGGCGGACGAAAGCGCACCACCAAGAACGCACGGCAGACCCACTTCAACATGTCCAAGGGCACTGGCTGTGATGCAGCCAAGGGCCAAGGCAGTTTGCCCGGCTTTTCCCCACCAGGCGTTAGTTTCATTGGACTTGGGTCCGCGCGCTTTAAGCGTATCGATGGACGCAAGGGCGGTTTTCCGCAGCGCTTCTGTTTCAAACGTTTCTGCGGCCATGATCACTTCGCGCAACGGCTTGCGCACAGGTGCGGGTTGCGTATTCATTTCAATTTTGAGTTTGTCGAGAAGATCTTTATCGCGTGACGAATTTGAAGCGAGTGTCCATTTGGCCATAGAGCCCATCGTAAGGCGTTCGAGATTATCGGATTCATTCGACCAGGCGAGGGCCGAGACGATGCGACTGACAGGGGCTTGATCTCCGGTGGCAAAATAACGGCCCCAATGCACGTCGAGTACAAACGGTTCTTTATCAAGCGGCAAATCTGCCAGGGCTTTTCCCTCGCCATAAAGATAGTGGCGGATGAGGACCGCGCGCGCCGGCATTCTTTCGTTTGCGCCAGCAAGCACACCTTTCCAATTGGCGAGGCCTGAAAAAGCAATGGCCTTGATGATCGCGACTTGGTCGGCCGGTGGCATAGGAAAGGACTGCGCAACAAGGCGCTCTGCATGCAGTGGATTGCGGCCGAGGACGCCGGAGATAAACCCAATATAAACGCCGGCCTTCTTGTGATCGCGGAACAAACCGAGGCGGCTCATCGCCTTTACAGCAGCGGGCAGCTTGTTCGGTTGCGGTTCGATCCGGTAGCCATTAATCCACTTAAGGATGTCTTCGCTTTTCGCGAATTCAGAGGTTTCAGAGGTATCGGTAGACTTCGGCGCTGGCGCGGCGTGGCCAGTTGTTGAGACTGAGACGCTTAGGAGAACCACACTTGCGAATGCACCGAGGCGGTGCATACAACTCACTCTAGACATATCTAGCCCCAACGGTCTGCGCCAATCCACAGGCCTGTGGCGGAATTTAAATCCCACGACAGGGAGACAAATAAGTCCACAAATACGGCACTCTTGCGATGCCGTTGTGGGGAACTGGGAGTGCGGACATATCGCTGTTGCGCGGTACTGTATTGAGATTGAGTCAGAGTCGTCGAAGACGACCGCAAAACACACTTCGCTGTACTGAATGCTATACCACTTCGAACCTTGATGTGCACAAGCAACTCGACGTGTGTTTGTTGCATCACCTTTTGAGTTGCTCACATGTAGGCAAGCAACGGTCTTTGCGTTGTGTTGCGAACCGGTTAGGTAGAAATTGAAGAATTAACAGTCTGTTAGCCGCTGCAATCTAGGATTGCGGCGCGCCGACGTTAAGGTTGTGTGCGTTGTGCTGCGTTGTGCTGTTCAAATAACAGGGACCACGCCACATCGTTATGGCCATCAGAGCACACTTCATTCGTGCAGCGATGACAGTTGCCGCCGCAGTTCTTGCGGGCTGTGCACTGGTGCCAAAACCATTGACCGAGTCTGAAATCTCTATGGTGTCGCAGGACCGCTGGGCGTTGGTTACTGCAAGCCAGGAGCCGGTTCGTGGCACTATTGGTCTCTATGAGGCGATGGCGCGCGCGCTTAAATACAATCTCGATCACAAAGTTGAGATGTATCAAACGACTCTGAGAAACACAGAGCTCAACCTTGCGCGCTATGACTTGTTGCCTGACATCGTCGCCAACTCTGGTTATGCCGGACGCGATAACTTTAACGCCTCGAGCAGCCAAAATCTTGTCACCGGCGTACAAAACTTCGGCGCGTCCACGTCTCGCGAAAAAGAGATTAAGACCGCAGACATCCAGTTTAGCTGGCACATTTTGGATTTTGGGTTGTCCTTTGTGCGTGCTCGCCAAGCTGCGGATAAAGTCCTCATTGCTGCCGAGTTACGGCGCAAGGTTGCAAACCGCATTATTGAAGATGTGCGAACGGCGTTTTGGCGGGCGCTGAGTGCGCAGCACCTCATTTCAAAACTCAACCGGCTCGAGGGACGCACACGGATAGCGCTTGCCAACACCCGTCGCCTAGCGGCAGAGAAATATACATCACCCATCACGTCACTGTCGTACGAACGAGAGCTGATTGAGATAAAGCGCACCATCCAGGAGCTTGAGCGCGATCTCTCCACCGCTAAACAACAGTTGGCGGCTTTGATGAATCTGCAGCCGGATGAGAAGTTCACACTTGTCGCGCCGCGCAGCACCCACCGCGCGTTAAAAATTCCCAGGCAAGTGGATGATATGATCTGGGCGGCGCTACAAAACCGCCCGGAATTACGTGAACTTGACTATAAGCTGCGGATCAACATGCATGATGCTCATGCGGCTCTTCTTGAGTTGCTGCCAGGCTTGCAGGTCTATGCGGGCGCCAATTTCGACAGCAATGATTTCCTCCTTCACAACGACTGGGTCAGTTGGGGTGCGAAGGCGAGTTGGAATCTGATCAAAGTCATCAATTATCCAGCACGCAGGGCGATCGTAGATGCGCGTGATGGATTGCTGCACCAGCGGGCATTAGCAACATCCATGGCGATTATGACCCAGGTGCACGTCAGTCGCGTCCGCTTCCTTCACTATCGCAAAGAGCTGACAACAGCGCGCGAATACCTCAACGTCCAAAATCGTCTTGTTCGCCAGATTCGCGCCGAAGCTGAGGTTGAACGGATTGGTGAACAAACTGTCATTCGCGAGGAAATGAATACGCTCGTCGCTGAAGTGCGCCGCGACATCGCCTATGCCAACCTGCAAAACGCCTACGCCAATGTCTTTGCATCCATGGGCTTAGATGGATATTGGAGTGAGCTTGACTTCGAAACCAGTGTTGATGAATTGGCCGGATCTTTACGGGATCTATGGCGGCAACGTGCGAAAAACGTGACAGCTAGCCTCAATCAACCACGATCCTATTGAGCAAATACCGGCTCAGGCACGATCCACTCCGCATGTAGAAAACCTGAATTTCAACAGACGTTGGATCCGTCGCGTTGGGCGCCGGTCTCACAACTTACCGACCGCAGGCCATGGCAATAGCTCGCCGCGAACTCGGCATGCAGCCATCGTAGGGCGTGCAAAAGACGCGTTCGACTTTTGAATACGACATAATGGCTGCGCCATTGCCGCAATTCACGATCAATTCGTAGATCGGACCTTTGTCGATGGCCGCTTCCAGGCGCGCATCGACGGGTGGCGATCCGCGATCCCCGAAAGCAGGATAAAGAGACAATCCTGACGCTACGGCCAACACGTACGCAACTTGCAACATAGGACCCACCACCTGTTTTCGACAACTTTTAGTTGTCTTGACGGTAGAGCGTCCTGATTTGGCGCGCGAGTGAAAGCCTTTGTTTACTTTAACGCATTGGTCTGGATGGCGTTGGTATGCGCCTCCGTGCGCGATCCAATACGCCGGTTGTTGGCGGCTTAAAATCTATCCCCAAGCCACCAACAGTGCATCGCCACGTGGAGTTTTGAAAAAGCGAAATGTTGTCAGGGTGTTACCGCAAATTTCTTGTGGCAATTTTACAGCGGACAGAGACCAACTGCGAAGCCTCGCCAAAGGTCAAATCCGAATCAGCTAGATTTCTGAGGCACAAGGGTTTTCTGGCAGCAATGTCGGGGACCGGTGTTGTTGTTGCGGTGGTGCCGGGCGCCAAAACGGGTTCGGTGCTGATCTGTGACGAAGCGGGGGAGGCTTGGACTTGTGGTGCGCTCCCAAAAGATCCAAGGGATGATTGGACGTGAATAAATTCCAGCTTTACCGACAAATTCGCGAAGAACTTGCGGCGCACTACGACAAAGAGCTGCGCAGCGTTGTTGCTTTGCTTGAAGAAGGCGTCGATGCCGTTGTTGGTGCCAATGCGCGCATTACATGTACCAATGCAGACTCTCTTGTCACCAATGGTGACGCGAGCAAAGTGTTTCGCGAGGAAATGAGCGAAGCGGTCCGTTTGATCTTGGAACGGTATCAACGCAGCCTGCGCAAAGAGATCGAAACATTAGGTCTAACGTACGACGGTGATGGTTGGAAGGAGCCGGATACGCGTTTGCCAAGCGCGCTTTCCAGGTCAACAGGCGCACGTGCTGGCAATGGGGCTGAGTCACACTAAAAGTCCCTATGTAGGATGAAGCTTCGCTTCGCTAGCATCGACACGGAAGACGTATAATGCATGTCTGATGGGTGTCGCGCAGAAGACAACGCCGGACGATGACAAAGGGCGCAATTACAAAACGCGGCGGCTCACGACAATGGCAGTTTCCCGACAATTGGGCCAAATCACGGAGCGTAAGAGGTTGTGTCGCCGCACGCCTGGCCACCCTTCGCGCGTGGCTCGCCGGCGCATTTTTCTATGTTCTAGTTTTCTAATCGCCATTCTGAGCGGGCTCAGTTCTGCTTCGCCTGCTTACGCTGATCCGTGGCTTGATCGCGTCGAGCGCAATCTCAAACGCATTCAGTCCGCTTCAAAATACTCTGAAACAGTTTATGTCGGCTCAAAAGCTGCGAAGAGCGAACATCAAAAATGCGTTCGCAAGGGTGTGGAGGAGGCGTGTGCGCAGCTCATTTGGCGCAATCCGCAGCTGTTACCAATTGGCGACTGGGCTGTCGGCACCGCGCATATCAAGCGTGGCGAAATCCGCGAGCAGCGCGGCGACGTCTCTGGTGCGCTCGAAGACTACCGCAATGCGCTGGAGTATCATCAGTTTCCTAATCTGAGGGCGCGCATCAAACGGCTGGAGCTGCGCCAGAAGCGCGATGCAGCACGTTTGGTTGAAGCGGCTGCTCGAGCCCGTGCCGAGGCGGTCACAGTCAAACCATCAGTTACCACAACCGATGCAGCGGCCAAGCGTGAGCAGCTGAGAAATCAGCGCGTCGATCTGAGTAACTTTGAATTGCGCCACCCGGTGGTGGTTGTCGAGGGTTGGGCCGCAACCATTGCTAACTCGACTAACGACAAAGGCAGATTGTCCAAGACACCATCCAAAAACAAAGCCGCGGCGGTTTCGCAAGCACAGACCACGGCAGACACCAAGTCAGACGCAAAGACCCAAAGCGCGCAAGTGCCGCCGCCGATCAAAAAACCAGACCAAGTCGGACACGGTGCCGAGACTCAGCTGTCAAACGCAGCGGAGAGCCGTGATGCTGCACATGCCGGCGCTGAGGGAAGTGAAGTGCGATCGATCGCTGCGGGCGTGCCAGTGACGCCCATACTACTGACCATGTCGACAGAGACATCGACGCCAACACAGCCTGGGAGGGAGCTCAACGCGGCACTGGGTGAGGCGTCAGCGTCGCTGCAAAACACCGGGATGCAGCTTGCGGCACGTTTTGTGCCGGGCCAGCAGAATGCCATTGAGAAAATTCAAGCGGACACATCAGGCAGTGCAGCCACAAAGAGCGCCTCCAAAGTTGATGCCAAGGGTGCTGCATCGGACGCACGAGAGCGCCCCCTAGCAAAAGACGCGAGTCATTTCCCGACGGACGACAACGTTTCACAGTCTCTGGCGCGTGTGCGCGATGCCACGGACAAGGTTCTGACAACCTCCGCACTGCCGTCGCGAAAGAATGCGCGCCACGTTTCGATGCAGCGCAGTTTGATGTCGCTCACAATCATGGCCGTTGTTGCGCTTATATTGTTTTCATCCGCTGCACTTGCTTTGCGCGGACGACCTGCGTTTCTTCCTCAGCGCACCGGCGGTGGGTCGCCGGCACGCAAGCCGGTCCTGAGCGTTGATGATATTGAGGCGCTTATTAAGAAGCGCGCGATGACGGCTGCAGAAGATGCAATGCGCGCTGTTCCAGCGCATCGCGTTTTGCAAGCCGGCACAAGTTCAGATTCGACATCGTCCAGTGAACCGATGCCCGAAAATACAGATCAAACACATAGCGTGTCTGAGGAAGAGCACTCAGATGATGCGCCCGCTTCCGAGCGCGCACCATCGTCTGGCAAGCGAACCGCAGCAAAAGTGAGCCGAGACGCCTTGGGTCAAATTCCTCGCCCCGGCGCAATCTCTGCGCCAAGCGCTACTCCCGAGACGGAGCACGCTGCGCCAAAAGAGTTTCAGGGGCTTGAAGTCAGCTTGCTCAGGCGTGTGTCTTATGGGGCTGCAAGCTTGATTGTCGTTGGCGGTAACAGCCGGCGCATTGGTAGGCTGGTCGCAACTGTAGAATCTGCCAGACGGCAGGAGCTTGCTGAGCGGGTGATGAGCCTTGATGTTGGTGGTGAAGATCTCGCCGGAGTGCTCAATCCCTTTGCGGTTGAACTCAACACGACGGCTGCCCTTGTGTCTCGAAAGAGTTTCAATGCCGTGTTTGAGTTTCATTGTTGCATTCTCGAAAGCATTTTTGGGTTGCGATTTGTCAACAATCAAAAGGGCGTCTTGCGCCACCTGCTTTTGGTTTTACATGCGATGCCGAATGGCAGCCTCAAAACGCTTTACGAATGCCTGAAGGACCGGCGCGCACTGGGTAAGATTCGCGACATTGTGGCGGATATTGACAGCGTATCAACGCGGCTGTTCTTCACCACTGTTTTTGGCAGCGATGAGTTTTCCGAGCGCGCTTCGTTTATGCGCGAGCGGTTGGAGCCAGTGCTCGACAATGAACTCTTCGTGCATTTGTGCTGTAAGACTCCAAAGTCCAACGCGCTCAAGCGGTGTATTGATGAAGGACGGTTGATCTATCTTCCGTTGCAAGCCGAAACCGTGACGCCAGAACAATCTACGGTCCTAGCGAAGAGTATATTGTCCGTTTTGGCGCTCAATGCGTTTGAAACTGAGGCGGCGGGAGACGGGGAGGTCGCAGCCTCCGTGTTGGTGCCGGACGCGAGCGCCGTCCTAGGCGGAGAACAAGCTGACGCAGACTTTCTGTTCGGCGAGGTTAAGCGCGCCGGATATGCGGTGCTTTAGTAGGCACGTCGTTTCAATAACGGCTGCGATGAAAGACCGGCACCTAAGACGCTGAAAAACGTTGGCTGGGGGACGAGGATTCGAACCTCGACTAGCGGAGTCAGAGTCCGCGGTTCTACCGTTAAACTATCCCCCAAAGAGACCACTTGCCATGCACCAAATCACTTTGCAGCGATGCGCATCGCACGGGCACTGCGTTAGCAGGTTGAGCGGCGGTCTAGGATGGCGCTGTATAGCATTTGTGGCACTGGCTTCAAGCCATCGGGTTGGATTTGCTATCGGGTCGCCCATTGCGCCCCGTCGTACGGGCGTTCGCGAAACAGGATCTGTGGCCCGCGCCAGCTGCTGTGTCGGCGGGGCCTGGACTGCTCGGGTTCTTTACCTAGGCCGATAACCTGTTACAGTGGCTGCCAAGTGCAACCAGAAAAGACGCTTGATGAGAAGGCGGAGGTTGAACCCGCTCGGTTTTGATGCCGTTGGGTTAGCAACGTTCACCTGGAGCCAGGCGCTGGGGACAGGATCGTGGGCGCTCCGCGTGGCGAACAAGGTAGTCCTGGTCAAGCCCAGATCAGCGCGAACAGCGCCGATGGGGCAAACGATCAGAAGACTCCAGGCAACACCGATAAAGGTGTCGCTGGCGCATCTGCAGCGTCTTCATCACAATCTAATTCATCACAACAAGCAGCGGCAAACGCGTCTGGTTCTCAGCCTGCGCCAGCGTTTGAAAACAGATCACGACAGCGTCGACGGCGGTACCAACGCCCGCCTGGTGAAGTTTATGGCGCGCTTGATCTCGGCACCAACAATTGCCGGCTGTTGTTGGCGAGACCTTCTCGGCGCGGATTTAAAGTCATCGATGCCTTTTCGCGGATTATCCGGTTGGGTGAGGGCCTGTCGCAATCCGGACGGCTGACAGAAGACGCCATGAAGCGGACCATAGACGCGCTGAAAGTCTGTTCTCGAAAACTGCAGCGTCATCGGGTGCGCCGGGCTCGCTTTATCGCAACGGAAGCGTGTCGCATTGCCGCCAACAGTGACGATTTTTTACGCCGCGCAAAGCAGCAGTCCGGTCTTGCCATTGAAGTGCTGACGCCGGAAGCCGAAGCCGCGCTGGCGGTTCAGGGCTGTGCGTCCCTTATCGACTCGCATGCACGCTACGTTCTTGTGTTTGATATTGGTGGCGGGTCGTCGGAGTTGATTTGGTTGGATTTAGCAAAACGCGGCCCCGGCGCTCAAGGAACACATATTGAGCGTATCGAAGCGGTTGAGATGATGGATGCCTGGACCTCGCTGCCGATCGGCGTTGTGACTTTGGCGGAAAAATTTGGCGGCCGACATGTGACGGAAGGGTCCTTCGAGGCCATGGTGGGATATGTTTCAGGCCTCATTGAACCCTTTGAAGCCAAACATGGCTATCGCGAAAAGATCGACAACGGTTCAGCGCATCTTCTTGGCACCTCCGGGACTGTGACAACAGTTGCCGGCATCAAGCTTAACTTACCACGCTATGATCGCGCCCGTGTTGATGGGGTATGGTTGAGTTCTCAACAAGCCCATGATGTGACCTACTCGTTATTGCGGCAAAGCTACGCGGAGCGGGTGCGCCAACCGTGTATTGGTTCAGACCGAGCCGATCTTGTGTTGGCGGGTTGCGCCATTCTCGAAGCTGTGATGCGCACCTGGCCATGTGCGCGGCTCAGAGTTGCCGATCGCGGTCTGCGGGAAGGAATTTTGGCGACACTGATGACCGAGGACGGTGTCTATAAGTCGGGCCGCCGCAAGCGCAGCAGCGGTCGGACGGGGCCGGCTGACTAATACAGACGAGATTCAAAAGACGTGACAGCTCTGCCTCGCCGTGGGCGCAGGGACTTTGGATGAAGGTAATGAAGGGCAAAAGACCAAAAAAATCTGGACCGTCTGGCGGCCAGCGTCAGCTTTTTACGCGCGTGAAAACGGCGCGCGGGCGGCGCAATTCCTCAACGCGCTGGCTGCAACGGCAACTAAACGATCCCTATGTTGCAGCGGCCAAGCACGAGGGTTTGAGGTCGCGCGCGGCTTTTAAGCTGCAGGAGATGGATGACAAGTACAAGTTTCTCAAGCGCGGACATGTGGTCGTCGATTTGGGGGCCGCCCCAGGCGGTTGGAGCCAGATCGCAGCCGAGCGGTGTCAGGCGGTTTCTGGTCACGGTCAAATTGCAGCGATTGATTATCTTGATGTGGAAGCGCTGCCCGGTGTTGATTTTATAAAAATGGATTTTCTCGAAGAGGGGGCGGAGGAAGCTCTTCTCGCTCTCCTCAAGTATGGTCGCGCGGATATTGTTTTGTCCGATATGGCGGCACCAACCGTTGGTCATCAACGCACGGATCATCTGCGCATCATGGGGCTTGCAGAAGCAGCTGCAGATTTTGCCTGTCGGATTTTAAAACCTGGTGGCACGTTTGTGTGCAAAGTATTACAAGGTGGCACCGAGCAAACGTTACTCAATCTATTGAAGCGAAATTTTCGCACTGTACGTCATGTCAAACCGCCAGCCAGTCGCAAAGACAGTGCTGAGCTTTATGTTTTGGCATCAGGGTTTCGCGGTCTCGAAGATTGAGTTTGCACTGGTCGCCAAAGTCTGAACGTTGCATCAACCTGGATCCGTGCGACAATCGTCCGTCACCATCGCCCATCTTGAACGCATGTCACAAACAGCAACGGCGACCGCTGATGCGATCGCCGTGCGTTGGAAACTCGCTTAACTGCGAGCTGAAAGCGTCAATTTAGATGACGTCGATTTCAGCTGGCAAATAGCTTGTGACCTCAAGGCCAACTTCCTGCTCGCGTACTGCGGGCTTTGTCCAGGTCTTCATTAGGTTTCCTCCACTAGTGTATACATTAGTCCTTCGAAGGGACGCTGGCAGTTCTAGCGACATGTGGCAATAATGTCTAATTGAATCTGCATCCTAAAGCGATTAGAAAATCTTATCCAAGATTCGGTGGCGGCCGCACATCCTCTCCAATTCGGCGAGGGCTGGCTTTTCCTATTGCTGTGACAGGTGTATAGCGCTGCGACCGGTGGCGCGGAGGCCTGCGCCAATCGACAGAAAAAACATAAGGAGAGCTCCATGGCCACCCGCCCGATCGCCGCTGATTCCGGGCTCGCGTTAACCTTTGACGACGTGTTGGTGGTGCCTGCTGCGTCAGACGTGATGCCCGGTCAGGTCGATGTCTCTTCGCACGTCACACGTTCGATTGGGCTCAATATCCCAATTATTTCGTCTGCCATGGACACGGTGACCGAGGCCCGCCTGGCGATTGCGATGGCTCAGGAAGGCGGTGTTGGCGTGATGCACCGCAACCTCGAGCCGGATGAGCAGGCCCGACACGCGACGCAAGTGAAAAAGTATGAATCAGGAATCGTGCTCAATCCCGTCACGATTGAGCCGGATGCAAAATTGTCTGAAGCCCTGAGTTTGATGGCTGATCATCAAATCTCTGGCATTCCAGTTGTGGAAAAATCTGGCGCGTCGGCCAGTAAAGGGAAACTGGTCGGCATTCTGACAAACCGCGATGTGCGCTTTGCTACCAACCCAGGTCAGGCCGTTTCAGAGCTGATGACCAAAGACAAATTGATCACTGTCACGCGCGATGTCTCAAGCGACGAGGCCAAGCGTCTGCTGCATCATCACCGCATCGAAAAGTTGGTCGTGGTCGATGATGATTATTGTTGCATCGGTTTGATCACGGTCAAAGATATCGAAAAAGCTCAGAAGCATCCCAATGCCTGTAAGGATGCAGAAGGCCGCTTACGCGTTGCAGCGGCGACCAGCGTTGGCGATGATGGATTTGCTCGTGCTGAGCAGCTAGTTGCCGCCGGGTGTGATCTTGTTGTCGTGGACACAGCGCATGGCCATTCAAAGAGTGTGCTGGAGGCGGTGACACGCATTAAAACGTTGTCCAATCATGTGCAGGTCGCGGCTGGCAATGTTGCAACGGCTGTGGCCACCAAAGCGCTGATCGATGCAGGTGCTGATGCGGTGAAAGTCGGCATTGGACCTGGCTCTATTTGTACAACACGCATTGTGGCCGGTGTTGGTGTGCCGCAGCTGACGGCGATCATGGAGTGTGCCGATGAAGCTCACAAACACAATGTATCCGTGATTGCAGATGGCGGCATCAAGTACTCCGGTGATATCGTCAAAGCCCTGGCGGCGGGAGCAGATTGCGTCATGATTGGGTCGTTGCTTGCTGGAACCGATGAGGCGCCCGGCGAGACGTATCTTTATCAGGGCCGCACCTACAAAGCTTATCGCGGCATGGGGTCTGTCGGTGCCATGGCACGCGGTTCGGCCGATCGATACTTCCAACAGGAGGTGAAAGACTCGTTGAAGTTAGTGCCAGAGGGTATTGAGGGTCAGGTGCCCTACAAGGGGCCAACAGATGCAGTGCTGCACCAGCTTGTTGGGGGTCTGCGCGCTGGCATGGGCTACACCGGTGCGCGGAACCTCAAAGAGCTGCGCGATAAAGCAAAGTTTGTACGTATTTCTCCTGCTGGTATGCGCGAAAGCCATGCCCATGGCGTTTTGATTACGCGTGAAACGCCGAATTATCCTGGCAATTCTTAAAGAGCAGGTCTGAGAGCCCACGGCTCTTGTATGCATCAGTCTCAACGAACATGCTCTCAACACGTGGAAGGCGACAATGACCAATCTGGATCTGATGCTGCCAGTTTTTGTGCAAGTGGCGCTGACCTTTCTATTGTTGTTCCGCATGGCCTTTGCCCGTGTTTCTGCAATACGCAACAAAGACGTGAAGATGGCAGACATTGCGTTAGACCCAAGCGCTTGGCCACCAGCAG
>JAHZKN010000267.1 GCA_022600335.1 Alphaproteobacteria bacterium | reverse complement strand
GCGCATCGGAAATTTCTGGCGACTCTTTCAACAAGCCAAACATGGTTTCTAGATCAACCAGCGCCTGCTTGATCTCGCGGTAGACCGTGCCGAGAAAATTGAGAGGCATATAAAGCTGAATCATCATGGTGTTCAGCATTACAAAGTCGCCAATGGTATTGGTACCAGACAACACTCCGCGGGCTGTCATCAGCATCACAAGCGCCATGCCAATAGTAAAGATCAGCGCTTGGCCAGAATTCAAGACACCGAGCGAGTAGTAAGTCTTAATCGCGGCTTGTTCATAGCGCGCCATAGCGCGATCAAAGCGCGTTGCTTCCAGCTCCTCATTACCGAAATACTTGACCGTCTCAAAGTTCAAGAGGCTATCGACAGCTTTTGTCGTTGCTTCGTTGTCGCTATCATTCATTTCGCGGCGAATGGCGATGCGCCACTCACTGGCCTTAAATGTAAAGCCCATATATGCCGCCACCGTTACGGCAATAATCACCGCGTACGTCCAATCAAAGTAGATCGTCAACAGCGCACACACCAGGACCAGCTCAAGCGCGGTCGGCACCATTTGCAGAACACCCATGCGTAGAATGAGCTCGATACCGCGTGCCGCACGCTCGATCACCCGCGATAGTCCGCCGGTGCGCCGCTCAAGATGAAACCGCAATGACAAACGATGCAGATGCCGGAACGTCCTGTTATTGAGGTGGCGCACTGCATTTTGTCCAACTTTAGTGAACAACACATCACGGATTTGGTTGAGCGCCATCATTAAGACACGCAGCGTGGCGTATCCGATAATAAGACCAAGTGCACCAATGGCTAAGCTTGCCGCCGAAAGGGCAGACGTTCCGGTTGCTTCACCCGATAGGACGTCCGTTGCCTCCTTTAATACAATCGGAACAGCGAGCGTTACAAGCTTAGCCAGCACGAGAATGATAACAGCCAGAACAACATGGCGCCGCAAGTCCGGCCGCCCTTCGGGCCAGACGAAGGGAACCAAACCTTTAAAGACGGTCCAATGATCTGAAGTGTGGCTGAGTTTGACATCAAAGGGCGCCTGGCTTTGGCGCATGGATGCCGGTCCTGAAAGGGAGCGCATGGCGGCACTCATGGTCCACCTACGTCACAAACGCAACTAAAAACATTGTGACAGGTGCCGCTAAGATTTCATGCGCGAACAACAACATGGCGTGCGTGCGCCTCGCTAGCGGCGTCGGTTCCACCGAAGACGCGGAATAAAAAGCCGTTGCCGGGCGTAAATCCGGTGTGGGCTGGAGAGCGTACTCCGATTTGCCCGATAGAGCCTGCGATACCGGCGGCCACTCCCGTAAACTTTTTGCGCTATACGCCATAACGTATCGCCACGGCGCACACGATAGCGGCGCCGATACTTCCGTGACCGAGCAACACGGGCCCGGTACGCCCGTCGGCGTTTTGCAGACGGCAGCCTTGCCCGCTTGCTGGCACGGCGAAGATGTCGCGCACGTCGCTTACGCTTTGTAGCGTTTCTACTGCGTCTAGAACTTCGTTTCACCCGACGCTTAGACTTCGCGCGGGGCTTAACGGATGGCCCCATGTCATAAACGTGGCGAACAGATGGATGAGCATCGTCAATTTCAAACGTGCTGCCTTCTTCGACTACAGGATCGGTAGCGCTATCTTTATAGCTAAGGCGGCGGCGGGACGCATCCTTGGCAGTGGCAACATTTGGTGCCGTCGTCGATGGCCACCCTGTCTCAACGTCTGTTTCAGGTGGTAGATCTGTGGGCCGCTGTTGCACGCGACCGGCGGCAAACTCCTGATCTGCCTGCTGGCTTGCCGCTGCGGCCATCTCTTCTGCCTGACGACGCAAGGCTTCTGCACGGGCGCGCTCCTCAGCCTCTGCCTTCTTGGCACCTTCTTTTTCCTCCGCTCGGCGTTGTTCGTCGGCACGCCGTCGCGCTTCGGTCTCGGCTGCGTTCCGGGACACAGCTTCACGTTTGGATTGCAGGTCCTTCTCGGCTGCTGCGGCACGGGCTGCCGCCTCTTCAGCCAAGCGCTTTTCTTCAGCTAACAACTGTTCTGTTTCTTTGCGCGTGCGCTCGGCCTGCTCAGCGGCTTGGCGTGCCAATTCGCGCGCGCGTTGCGCGTCCTGTTCCGCGCGACGAATGAGCGCTTCGTTTTCTGGATCAGGAAGTGCAGGCGGTGGCAATTCTATATTTGCCTCTGAATCCGCACGGCGCTTGGCACGATCTTGTTGCTCATCTTGCCCCTGCCCCGTCCGACGACGCTGGTTATCCAGCGTCGAGGGATCTCGCTCTGTTGGCCAGCCGTCGGTTTCGCCATTCTGCGCACCCCGCACATAGCGGTCACGCGACACGCGATCACCCTGCGTCAGTTGCTCAACAATACCTGTGCGGTAACTTTGCCTGGCTTGTGCCAACCACTCCCAAACGCCCGTATTGAAATCAGCCAATCGATCCTGCAACCGGCGCACAAATCCTGGCACGCGGCGATTGTCACGGATGTCATCTTCGAACGGCGCGGCGGAACGACGCTCTCTTTGAGCCAACCGACCCGCTTGTCCAGACGGGAGTGCCAACGGAAATGTGACGTCACCGCCAGACAAATCATTGACGATGACCTGGTCATACGCTTCTGAGCTGCGGCGCAACCAGTCAAAGATCGGGCTCGCAGTTACAGAGCGGGTACCCTCGCGCTCAAAAGGATCTGCTGAGTCTCTACGATCGTCTTCCCTGTCTCCGCGGTTAGCCTGTGCGACACGCCAATCATTGGACGCCCGGTTACGCTGCTGCAAAGACTGTCGTCGCGCATCGCGCCCCTCACTTAGTTTCACATCGTGAACAATTGTATGCGTGACGATGGTTTGTGGCAGGGCAATTCGAACATCCTGCCCCCGTACCACGTGCTGACTTCCTGGCCATCGTGCCTCGGAGATGATTTGGTGATCCCGGGTGTCAAGAACCTGCACCAAATCCACGGTCCAATGACCGGTTGGATCCACTGTCGTCTGACCAAGTGTTCGGCCATCACTTTGAAGTGAAATCTGCACGCCCGGCATGCCTTTACCACTAAGG
>JAHZKN010000266.1 GCA_022600335.1 Alphaproteobacteria bacterium | reverse complement strand
CGCCCGCATCTGTGGTCGGCAAAGCGATGAAATCGAATCTGTTCTAGGCTATAGGTTCGGCGACGCCTTCATCCACCGCGATGATATGGCTTTAGACAAATCATAAGGTCGAAAACATTGTGACCAACCTCAGCACACAAAACCGAGAGACTCAGGATGCTGGAGAACTGCGCCATATGATGGGCGCGCTTGGCCAATCTGCACGCGAAGCTACAGCCGTGATGGCCGTCACGCCACGAACAGCAAAAGATCTTGCCCTCAATGCCGCAGCCACCCATATGCGCGAACATGCAGGTGACATTATCGCAGCTAATGCAACAGACATCGTTGCTGCTAAAGCTGCCAACCAACCCGCCGCATTCATAGACCGATTGCTGCTTGACGAAGTTCGCATTGAAGGAATTGCCAAGGGGCTAGAGGCAATCGCCGCGTTAGAGGACCCGGTTGGCACAACGCTGGCGGAATGGACGCGCCCCAATGGTCTTAGAATTGAGCGTGTGCGGGTTCCACTTGGCGTCATCGGTATCATTTACGAAAGCCGCCCCAATGTAACAGCTGATGCTGGAGCCCTATGCCTCAAAGCCGGCAACGCAGCTATTTTACGTTGTGGGTCTGACAGCTATCACTCAAGTGTCGCAATTCTTAGGTCTTTGCGCCATGGCTTGCAGAAGGCAGAGCTTCCGGAAACCGCCATTCAATTGGTGCCGACAAAAGACCGCGCAGCCGTTGGTCATATGCTCGAAGGCCTCGATGGTGCGATAGATGTGATCGTCCCACGTGGTGGCAAAAGCCTGGTTGCGCGGGTGCAAAGCGAAGCGCGCGTACCGGTATTCGCGCACCTTGAAGGGATTTGTCACACTTATGTAGACCGCGGTGCCGATCTCGACGATGCCGTTGCCATTGTCGTCAACGCAAAGATGCGCCGTACTGGCATTTGCGGTGCAACCGAGTGCGTCCTCATCGACAGCGGAGCACATGAAGACTACGTGACACCTATTGTTAAAGGCCTATTGGACGCGGGATGCGAAGTCCGCGGCGACGTCACGGCCCAAGCCGCCGACCCGCGTGTTGTCGCAGCGACACCCGTGGATTTTGGCCACGAGTTCTTGGATGCCATTGCCGCCGTCAAAACAGTTGACGGTGTCGATGAGGCCATCCAGCACATCGCGCAGCATGGCTCACAACATACCGAAGCCATTTTGACGGAATGTTACGGGACCGCTGAACGGTTCCTTTCCCGAGTCGACTCCGCAATTGTCATGCACAATGCCTCAACGCAATTTGCAGATGGTGGAGAATTCGGCATGGGCGCTGAAATCGGCATTGCAACCGGCAAGATGCACGCGCGGGGTCCCGTCGGTGTCGAGCAACTGACAAGTTTTAAGTATCTTGTCCGCGGCACTGGGCAAACACGTGCCAAGTGATTGGGTTTACAAACCACACTGCAGATTTTTCTAAACTGTTGTTGAACCCGACAATCCGCGACTAGCGCGTCCACGGCAACAGCCAAAACGGATGGCTGATCCAATTCCACCATTGATAGTTCAGGAATTGCGCCACAAAGATTTGCGCAACGAGACCAAAGTTGATGATCCACAAAAGTACCACACGAACAAAGCGGTTGAGCCGAACCAGTTTCCGAGGCTGCGTTGGAACGGCAGTGCCTTGAACCATCGCAGCAGCGTGACTGTTGGCCCAGAGAGTCCGATTTCTGGGCACGGCCTGGACGACCGCATGCGCATAAATCCGCGCAGCCATCCAGCGCAAGATCACTAGAGCGAGAAATACATAGATCGCGGTGAGCAGGCGAAACTGTCCGGCAACCTTGGCAATCTGTTCGGCTGTAAACGTTTCAAACCCAGGAATAATATTTTCAATAAAGACCGGCAGGCCTTGCGCTGCAAAAATCGGCAGGCCTGCAATTGCGGTCGCAAGTGCGAGCGCCACATAACGCCATCCTGAAAAATCAACCAGTGCCAGAACACGGCGCACTTGAAAAAATGCCCTCCAGCGGCGCTCAACGGCTTGGTGCGCCAATGCCATCGGCACATAGATCAAAACATTGAGCGCAACGAATACTCCAATCAGGCCGACCGTCGGCCCCACCCACGATTGTTCATAGCCCTTGTTGAACGAGTTTTCCCATCCGGCCCACCAGGAGAAGAGCCACAGTAAAGCAAACGGCAGCGTCGCAATACACAGACTAAGAAGTGCAGCGGCACCTTCAGAAAAATTATCTTTTAACCCCGCGATAAAACGCCAACTCTTGCTGTCACCTGCCTCACCAACAATCAACGCTGGCCAGCGCGCACGCTGACGGCTTGGTCGCGATGCTGCCGTATCTGTTGTGTGACGAGCCTTAAGTGCGTCAAGCCGCGTCGATGCCACCGATCGCATCCAGTGTTGCAACCAACCCAACACGACGATGGCACTCGCCGGTGTCAGGCAGGCAAGGCATCCAATGGCCAGTCGCACACCACCTCGTGCAATCGAAACCAGCCGCGCGATGGGTCTGCGCTTGCTAGCACCAGCAAGATGATGCGTACCCTCTATATCGACGCTCACACGAAGATCTCCTCAACAACGTCACCTTCGCTTGATGGAGTCTTAATCCCCATCACCGCGCCGAGCGTTGATGCGATGGCTGTCTGATCAATGGACTTGTCGAGCACTTTATTT
>JAHZKN010000265.1 GCA_022600335.1 Alphaproteobacteria bacterium | reverse complement strand
GGCAAGTTCAATGCGCCCGCCCACATGGCGTCCAACACCGACGGCCAAATTCTCAATGGCCGTGCGCATATCGTCCGACTGATACACACGTTCCGCAACAGCAGTCGCAAGTTTTTGAGCCTGCTCTTGGCTGGCCAGAGATTTGATCAAACTGCCCCAGCTTGATTCATCACGCACATCGGCAACCGCTTCGTCCACACGCGCATCAATCAACTCATCGAGTTTGAGCCGCCGCCACTCAATTGCAATCACACTGTCATAGTCGACGGTATCGATCTCTTTGCGCAGAGCTTTGATTGTGATGGCTTCAATGGCGCTGCGAAACGCTGCTTCATCGCGTGCTTGACAGGATTCATAGTCCGCCCGAGTCAACGGCGCTGCAAGTGCGGGCGCACCTGGCGTTGCTGCCAAGCTGATGGCCACCGCCAAGCTCATCCCCCCCCGTGCAAATCCTGCCACTATTCCTTGTCCTCTTTTGTCTCAGTCGTTTGACTGTCTCAGTCTTGTGACGGTTCGAGGCTGGTGACCCGATGTCCAAGCCCAATCTCAGATCCAATTGCGGCGCCACTCCGGAAGACATCGCTGAGGATCCGAACCAGGAGCAAATCAGGGACCGCATGCCAAAGTCGCATCTTGGCGCGGCATGCAGCAAGCGCCGTGATGCTTGGCGTTGGTACCCGGCATGATTTTGTTCTGCTGGGATTCACCATCCTAGCGTTGGATTACGCACCAACCATGTCGCAATCGCCCTATTCCTTTGCCCTCCGGTCCTGTGCCCCTTGGTACCCGGAGTGTCTTACATAGCGACGCTTGGCAATTGGACCCTACCCGCGTCCTAGCAGGGCCATCAGTTGCGCCTCGCATGGGCCGGCTAGTGTGCGCCGTGCCTTGGCATCCCGACGCGCCAGCCCCCACCCAACGCGCCATAAAGTCACGCTGGATGCAGGGCCAACACCGGTGAGCCCGCGATTTCTCGTGCAATTTCAATGGCCACGACGCAATCTGCCAAGTCCTCTGTAACACTAAGCCCGGCCGGCGATTAAGGAAGAACCCGTAAGATTAATCTTCGAGCGAACTTTCCATCGTACTGTAGCTGCCAGTCGCGTCGGATGTGTTCGCGGAGAGGGGCCCCAATGATCACCGAATGCCAGGATGGCGACCGGCAGCGTGCAGTTTCAAAAACCGACGCCCATACGCTTGTAGAAAATGGTGCAGTGCGGCAAAGTGGGCCCGCAGATGTCGTCCTTCCGCCACAGACCACTGTCATTTCAGGCCAAATTACAATAGAAAACTCACCAATTAGCAGTGCGATATTGCATTGCGGCATGTTGCCCTATGGTGCAATCCAGCTTGCAAAGCTTAGACAAGCTGCAGATCTAGGCCGCAGAGGCACGGCCACGGGTCGCGTCGCAGGCGGAAAAATGCCATCTCATCACGGCCTTGGCATGAACCGTGCGGTCCTCGATAACGACTGCAAACTGTCGCCATCGAACGCCGCTGCGACAGTAAATCCGAATTTGAGGCTTGGCACGACCGGAGCTATGCGCTTAATACGGGTGGAGTACGATCAGAGCGAGTACGTCTAGAAGAATGAAAAACAACAAAAAAATAGATTCCTTCCGGGGTAGTCTGGTGATGCCAGGCGGTCGCGTTGGGGTGCTCTTACTGCACAGCCTTGGTGGTACACCTATTGAATTACGCTTTGTGGCCCAAGGTTTGGCGCGCAACGGCTACACCGTCTATTGCCCGCTGCTGCCTGGTTTTGCTGGCGGCACAGATGTTTCAGGCCTGTCGTCCTGGCAGGACTGGTATGAGGCGCTAAAGTCGGCCCATGATGAGTTGTGCAAGCACTGTGATGTTGTTTTGGTTGGCGGTTTGTCAGCTGGTTCCATTCTGACATTGAAGCTGGCGCAAGAGCGGCCGGAAACCGTGCAAGGCTTGGTGCTATACGCGCCCACCATGTGGCCGAACGGCTGGGCTATTCCACTATCATTCAACCTGTTCAAGTTGATCCGCCATAAGGCCGTAGCAAAGCTGTTCTATCTGCGCCAACGCGCACCGTACGGAATCAAAGACGAGCGCATTCGCAACTTCTTGATCGACTCGCTGAAAGGCGATGAAACCCCGATCGCAGACCTGTTTGGCCGCAACGGCGGTGTTGTGTGGGAGTTCCGCCGCCTGGTCAAATCCGTCAAGAAAGGCCTCAATGAGATCCGCCAACCCACCGTCATCTTCCATCCCCGGACCGATGACCAAAGCGACATCTCAAATGCCAACATCTTGATGCGCCTGTTAGCAGGCCTGGTGGAAGTCACCGTCCTTGATGACAGCTATCACATGGTCACGCTCGACCGTCAGCGGTCCATTGTTGTTGACCGCACCATTGATTTTGTCGGTCGCCTGACCCAGCGCATTGAAGAAAAAGAAGCTGTCCGCCGGATGGTCTCAGGTGCTGCGGAATAGCGCCCTGCACGAGAATTTCGAGCAAATGAAAACGCCTCAGATCAACAGGATCTGAGGCGTTTTCATTTGAATTCATTGTCCTGGGCATCGTGGCGCAACAGCGTGCGCGATAACCAGCGTTAGCCCGCTGATGCCGATACCGGCTCCACTGGGGCCAACTCACCACAACGTGGCAGATCATCAGGCGCCCGCTTCCAGCCATAGCTCTTATAAAAGATGCCCTTGTAGCCCGTCATGGTCAGCACCTCAGGGGTTTTGGCACGGATTGATGCTGTATAGGCTGCACCTTTTTCAGGATCATAGACCCAGCCACCTTTCCAACCACCCCCAGGTGCGCGCTGCAAATTGCCGAGAACAGGCAGTCCACAAATCGGTCGCGTGCGCATCGCGGGTTTGGGATTGCGCCCATCGGTGACCGGCTGTCCCTGCTTGTTGAGCAAGTTTTTCAGCCAAACGATACGTCCACACAACCGCGTTTGATCCTGCTGGCAGCGATAGACCTGAACCGCCCCTTTGCCCGTGTGATTGAACCAGATGCCAACTTCGACAGGTTGCGGAGATTGTGCGCTTGCGGCGTGCGCCAAAAGAACGCCCGTGGCGAGGCCGCCTGAAGCTGCAAGTCTAAGCAGGCTGAGGAAACGTGATTGCGTTGAAGCCATTGTTCAGCAGGCCTCCATTCATCTCAGAGGAAAAACGTGGTGCTCCCCTGAGGCCCTAGGCCCGGAAAGCGGCAAAAACCAGGATCAACACTGCGCAGTATCGGCAAAGGACCTGATTTCCAAGCCAGATTGAACCAACTTTGTTACCTGCTTCTAAATGCGCCCGTCGCGCAACTTCGCCAATCCCACAACGTGCAGGTCAAAACAGCGGACACCACAGGCCTGCGCTGAGATTTCACAGGCGGTAACCCTTCGCTTAGTCACATTTCGAGGTATATTGCGCCGCTTCTATAGATTGTATGCTGAATATGCTGAAATTCTACGGTTCGCCGGCCGAATTTGCTGGCTGAACCGCACCGACAGGTCTGGAAAACCGGACCAAATTTCCTTCTAGGCGGCTATCGAAGAAACCATAGCGGGGCAATTGCCTGGCATTTGACCTGAAATAACCCAAGTAACGACAACGACATCGACCAGAACGGTAAAGTGCAGAACTCTGGGTTCAGATGTCTGGCACCCAATCTGGCACCCAACCCGGGTCCACAAACCTGCGCAGACCATAACCTCATGATCCTAACCCTCGCCTTTCGCAATTTGTTCCACGACCGCATCCGGCTTGCGGTAACGCTGGTCGGCATTTTGTTCTCGATCGTACTGGTCGCCGTGCAGCTCGGGCTCTACCTCGGATCAAGCCGCATGATCACGGCGATGATCGATCGTGCCAATGGCGAGCTTTGGATCACAACGTATGGAGCAAAGAGCTTCGAAGATGGTGGCATGCTGCTCACCCAAGCCGAACGCCACCAAGCGTTGGCAACACCCGGTGTTAAAGCCGTCATCCCACTCGTCGTACGCTTTCAAGAATGGCGCAAACCAAGCGGTGGATCGACACGTGTTGTTGTCGTTGGCGCTGATCAAGAAGACGGCGGCTTAGCGCCGTGGGCGCTGGTCGAGGGCACCTGGCAAGACATCAAAGCACCGGACGCCATCGCCGTTGATCGTAGCTATTTGGATGAACTTGATATCTCTGGCATTGGTTCCACAGCGCAAATCGGATTGGGTCGCGTTCGTGTTCGTGCCATGACGGACGGCATTCGTTCCTTCACCCGCTCGCCTTATGTCTTCACGCCGTTGTCACGGGCGCGCAAACTCATCGGTGCCGACAGCACCCGCACGACGTTCTTTCTCGTGCAACTCAATCCCAATGCCAACGCTGAAACGGTGCGCACGGAACTCAGGAACCGGCTGGGCAGTGCTGAAGTGTTGACCAAACAAGAATTTCACGATCGCAGTTTGGTCCAATGGCTGTTTCGCACGGGCGCTGGTGTCGCCCTGATCGGCGGCGAGTTGCTTGGCATTCTGGTTGGCACCGTCATTGTCGCCCAGACACTCTATTCAAGCACCAAGGACCATCTCAATGAGTTCGCAACGCTGCGCGCACTCGGCTCATCGTCTGGCTACATCCATAAAGTGATCCTGGCCCAGGCTGGATTGAGTGCTGTTGTCGGCTATCTGCTTGGCATGCTGATCTCGCTGGGCGTTTTGTTATTAAGCAAGTCTTCGCCACTGCCACTGGTCATGACACCGGGTTTAGCGGCGGCCCTTTTTGCCTTAACGGTTGGCATGTGCGCTATCTCAGCGGTTTCTGCTATTATCAAGGTCACCAAAATTGACCCAGCCACGGTATTTAGCCGATGACGCAGAAACCAATCCTATCCGCAAAAAATATCAAGAAAGAGCTCGGCAAAGGTGCTGGCCGGGTTCTTGCCTTGCGCGGCGTTGACATGACGCTAAACCCCGGCGAACTGACGTTGCTGATGGGACCATCTGGGTCCGGCAAAACAACGCTACTGTCTATTCTTGGTTGCATTCTGGCGCCAACGAAGGGAACCATCAAAATTGCCGGTCAAGAAACAGGCGGCCTTAATCCAGAAGACTTGGCAGAGCTCAGGCGCGCCCACATTGGTTATATTTTTCAATCCTACAATTTGTTCCCAACGTTGAACGCTCTTGAAAACGTGCGCATCGCACTCGATGTCATCGGACAGAAGGGCTATCCGGCCGCACAGCGCGCAGAAGAAGTTTTGCACGATGTCGGCCTCGGTCACCGCTTGAAGAACTTCCCGTCCAATCTTTCAGGTGGAGAACAACAACGCGTTGCTGTCGCGCGCGCGATTGCCAGCTCCCCGGAGATCGTTTTAGCAGACGAGCCCACCGCCGCACTCGACAGTGAAAATGGGCATGCGGTGATGGCGCTTTTGGCAAAAATTGCCAAAGAACAAAAACGCAGTGTCTTGGCCGTGACCCACGATCCAAGAACACTTGGTTACGCCGACCGCGTCGTCCGCATTGAGGACGGCCAGATTATCGGCGAGGAACGTCGTCCCGATGGCCTCGACGCTCCTGAAATTGCAGATCTGACAAAAAGGCGCAAAGCAAATGGCTAAGCTCCATTCCACCTCCGCAATGCTTGCTATCTCAACAGGCATTACACTTGTCGTCATTGCGCTCATTAATATGATGGGCGACGGAAAAACAACGGCCGTAACCGACAGTGCACCGCGCGTTGCGAAAGTTAAGCAAGTCGAAAGCAAACCTTTGCTCGATATGTCGGCTAAGGCCGATGAAACCAAAACGCCACCGCCCCTGTGGGCGGCATCTGCTACAGGACGCATCGAAACGCGCACCGGCGAACACCGCTTAGGCGCTTTAACACCCGGCCGAATTGTTGATGTGCTTGTCAAAACCCATGACAAGATGAAAGCAGGCGATCTCCTGGTGCAGCTCGATGATGAAGACCTTAAAGCCAAACGTGATTCCGCGTTTGCCGAGGTTCAAGTTCGGCTGCGCGAGCGTGCCGAAGAGCGTGTTACTGGTCTTGCTCTTGAACGCCAAGACGCAGAAGACGCTCTCGCCGCCGCCCAAAGGGCCTTGTTTGACGCCCGGCAAGCTTTTGACACGGCACAGATGAAACTCCACCGGGGCAGTGGCGGAAGCGAGAAAGATGTGACAGCAGCGCGCGAAAAGCGTGCCGCTGCAGAGGCAGATGTTGAAAAACAGCGCGACGCCTATGAACGCGTGATCGCCAAAGCGGACATGCCACACCCAACTCGCCTCGACACAGGTCTCACGCAAGCACGCGCAGACTTATCGTTGGTTGAAAACGCCATCGAACAAACGCGCATACGTGCTCCATTCGATGGCGATGTTCTCAATGTGTGGGCCAAAGTCGGGGAAGTTGCCGCTCCGTCTGCTGGCGCACCTTTGGTTTTGTTTGGTGATCTAAGCACAATGCGCGTGCGCGCCGAACTCGAAGAGCGCGACGTTGTCAAAGTGCGGATCGGACAAAAGGTTGTTGTGCGCAGCGACGCTCACCCAGGACAAGACTTTATCGGCAAGGTTGCATCACTCGGTGGCGCACTTGGCGCACGCAACATCGCTTCTCGTGGTCCACGCCGGCCAAGCGACATTGACGTACTCGAAGTTGTTGCTGATCTTGGAGCACAGCCGCAACTGCTGCCAGGCATGCGCGTCGACGTGTTCTTCGCCAGCGATGAGACGGCACAGTCATCGCCAACGTCGAGCGCCCAGTAACACGTGCGCGCTTTATTTTTGCGTTGGCCTCGCCCTACTTGCGAATACCCTCGACATTGAGGTCCAGTTCAACGTGAGTTGAAGCGGGGCCAAGATTAAAATCAATGCCAAAGTCTGCGAGCTTGAGTTTTGTCGTGCCAGAGAACCCTGTCCGGTAGCCGCCCCAGGGATCTTTACCGCTACCAACAACTTCAGCATCAATGGACACTTCCTTTGTCTCGCCATGCAGCGTCAGATCTCCAACGATAGTCAGTTTTCCATCGGCTCCTGGCGTCACAGACTTGCTTGTGAATGTAGCTTGCGGAAACATTTCAACGTCTAAGAAATCGCCGCCACGCAAATGCTTGTCTCGCTTGCCGTGGTTGGAATTGACACTGGCAGTATCAATGGTCACGGAAACCTTTGACGCTTCGGGTTTAGCTTCATCGTAAGAAAACGTGCCGTTGAACTTGTCAAAACGGCCGGTCAGCCAGCTATAACCCAGATGCTTGATGCGAAAATTGATCGACGCATGCGCACCCTCGTTGTCAATTGTATAGTCGGCAGCGAAAGCCGGCGCAGATAGCAGCGCACCGGCAAGAAAAATAGCAACACTTCGTTGAAACCGTTTCATTGTTCTCAGTTCCTTTTCATGTCCTCAGTCGTCAGTGGTGTTTAGCACCGCGCCACATGCGCGACAGGGTCGGATCGCGATCCACAAAATGATGCTTCAGGGCAGCACCTGTATGCAATCCTGCAAGTCCGATTGTGACGTAGCTAAGAATTCGATGAATTTTACCGGATAAACTTTCGATTCCAGGCGCGTAAATCAGCGATGGCACGCGCAACGGGCCAAATATTTCTATAGCCCGCCCGTCTGCGGTCGAAATAAGATAACCGCTAATGAGAACCGCGAAGATTACCGCATAGAGCGCCCAATGCATGAGCACAGACGCGCGCTGTTCAAATAGCGTGAGGTGGTCGCTGTCAGGCTTGGTGTTAGCGATCCGCCAGCCGACGCGAAGTGTCATTGCCAAAAGCACGAGGATGCCAATCGCTTCGTGCCAAGCCGGTGCCAAGTTGTAATAGGCGCTTGTGTAGTCTAGCCCAACCATCCACCAGCCGAGTGCAAACAATACAACAATGACGATCGCCAACAACCAGTGCAGCACACGAGAGACAATGCCGTACCCTTGCGCCGTATCGCGCCACATACCACAACCTCACGCCTGACACAGATCCATTGCGTTGTAATGTAGGTCATTGCTACTCAGATTGACAACGCCCTCTCCTGCAAAATATGCGTGCAGACATCTGAGCGTTCGTCGAAACAAATTGATGTGCAGCCCAGCAGAAAAACAAACGGGCGCACCCCAACGGATGCGCCCGCTCAAAATATCTATTCCGTCCGCTAAGCTCCAACCCGAACTTAAGGTGCCGGAGGTGCAGGTTGGCTGATTGACGGAACCGTCGGCAGATTGCCTTCACGATAGGCAACATAAGACAGCGTTCCAAAGATCACCAAGAACACCAACGCGGTTGTGAGCGCGTTCAAAATGCGATTGCTAAACGACAGCATGTTGCCGATCAAATCGACAAAGAACACAATGATCGCAGCAACGACAACCGGTTCGAGCCAGAGATAGTCTGGTGGCATAAACATAATACGTCCCCCTTGAAGGATTGAATTAAGCCCTGACAGCGCCGGACGCTAACCCAACATTGCACAAATGTCAGGCCTCAGCGTCAGATTCCAGCGCCTGAGCTGCACTAAAACTCCCAATTCAAACAATTTTGCAAGGCTTTTCATTCTGTTATCCGCGCTTGTGTCGCATATTGACCGACACTCTGTCGCAACCGGAAAATCGAGCAAGCGTGCGCCATGAACGAAATCAGCACGTTCCAACCACAAACCTCAAATTGGCTGTCATAGGCCATTTGGTTCATTAAAACAGCAGATCAACGCCAGTGCTCAGAATGGCCAACACCCCTTTTTACCCTGCACTGCGCGGGCACGTGCACATGGCGCGACAATTTTCACAACTCAACCTGTCATCGAATTGACGCGATTCAGCTTGGCCCATAGGGTGCGCCACCGCTTAACGTGGAACGCGTCACAACTGCTGCAAAAATCACCATTAGGGGCCCAATGTCCAATTCCTTTACCGCCATTGCTGAAGACGCCAAAGCTTGGCCGTTTCAAGAAGCCAAGCGATTGGTTGCGCGACTGAAACGCAGTCCAGGCAATGGTGACAGGTCGGTGATTTTTGAAACCGGGTATGGACCAAGTGGCTTGCCGCATATCGGAACCTTCGGTGAAGTCGCCCGCACCAGCATGGTGCGTCATGCCTTTACCGTGCTGACTGGCGGCTCGGTTCCGACCCGCTTGATTTGCTTTTCTGACGACATGGATGGACTTAGAAAAGTACCGGATAACGTGCCCAACAAAGATCTTCTGGAAAAGGCCCTCGACCTGCCGTTGACTAAGGTCCCCGATCC